>CAYZQQ010000439.1:0-3057 GCA_964480075.1 uncultured Anaerolineaceae bacterium | reverse complement strand
GCCCATTCTCATTTTGGATGAAGCCACCGCCAATCTTGACCCGCTGGTGGAACGCGATATTATGGCGACCATCCACCGACTGATGCGCGGGCGCACCACATTGATGATTACCCACCGGTTGGTGGGCTTGGATGCGATGGACGAAATTTTGGTGCTGGAGCGGGGCAAGATTGCCGAACGGGGCTCACACCGGCAGTTACTGGCACAGCAGAGGGTATATCGCAGTCTATGGGATTTACAGCATCAAGTAGATTTGCTCAACACCGGCATGGTTGATGTGTTGCGCTAATTTTGCAAAATAAGGGCAATTTCCGCCGTTGCCCAAAGCCGGAATGTCCCCATCACGCAAAAGGCACATTGCCCCGACGTGCGCTATTTGTTATAATAGACACATAGTTGGCGTGCGAAGATAGTCGCGCGTACTGAGAGCGCTCAATGAACACCAAACAATCGCCTAATTTATCCGTTCACTGGTTGGTCAGCCATTTCCGCTGGGTGTGGATAGCGGTAATGTTGGCTATTATCATTTTCCAGCAACTCCCCGCTCCCGCCGCATCGAGCTGGCACTATCTTATTCCCGCCGCCGGGTTGGTGGTAAATTTCTCGGTACTCATTATGTTGCTGCTGGGCTGGTTTCCCCGCTGGATGGCGGGAACCGTCGCGTTTTTAGACACCGCCGTTGCCATCGCCGTGGTTTGGGTGCTGGGGGGACACACTGCCCCCGCCCTGCCAATTTTTTTATTCCCTGTCATCACCAGCATATTATATTTAACTCCCGAAACCGGCTTACTGCTCACTGCCGTCCCCATCGCACTGGCATATGGGGTATCTGTTATTTTGACCACCGACCTGCAATTGGAAAGTTTACTGAAAGTTGCCACCGACCTCACGGCGTTATTTGGCGCGGGGATATTGGTGGGGTATCTATCGCAAAAACTGGTGCAGGTAGAAACCGAAACCACCTATGCAGAAATAAAATCTCTGAGGGTTGAAGCGGAACGCGGCAAAGCTATTTACGAAATGGCAAACACACTCAGCTCAACCTTAAATTATCAGAATGTACTCAATGCGATGGTGGAATTGGCACAGCTCGCGCTGGCAGAAGCCGATGAAAGCGGTGCGGCGAATGCCATGTCGGCAGTGGGAATGGTGCTGTTGTTTGAAGAAGATGACACGCTGGGAAAATTACGGCTTGTCTCCGGGCGAAACATTCCTCGTCACGATGAAGGCAAGCGGGTCTCGGCAAAAGAGGGTATTTTGGCGCAAATTGTGTTTAAAGCTGAAGCTATCGTCGGGAATGATGTGCAACATGACTCTATGCTGAAAAATTTCATTGCCCTGAACAGTTGCAATTCGGTGGTGGGTGCGCCGCTCCGGGCGGGCTTTGATATGTATGGCGTCGTGTTGTTTGCCCATCCGCAAAAAAATATGTACACCAAAGTGCATGCCGACTTGCTGACCACCTTCTGCAATCAAGCCATTATCCCCCTGCAAAACGCGCAACTTTATGCCGATTTGGAGCAAGAACAGCACAAACTGCTGGAAAAAGAAGCCCAAGCCCGTCGAGAGCTGGCACGCAATCTGCACGATGGTCCCACGCAGACAATTTCGGCACTGGCGATGCGTCTCAATTTTATCCAACTTCTGTTGAAAAAAGAAGGGCTAACTGAAAAAGCGCTCGGCGAATTGCACAAAATGGAAGAAATTGCTCTGCATGCCACGCAGGAAATTCGCACAATGTTGTTCACCCTGCGCCCCATCGTACTGGAAACGCGAGGGCTGGTTGCCGCACTGAGACAATATGCCAACAGAATGAAAGAAGTTTACGAGTTGGAAATTGAGCTGGATATGCAAAGTTACTCAGAGCGGCTCAGCGCAGATAAAGAAGGGGTAGTGTTCACCATCATCGAAGAAGCGGTGGGTAACGCCAGAAAATACGCCGCTAAAAGCGCCATCGAAATTCATCTGGTCACAAAATCCGATCACGTAATTGCCGCCGTAATTGACCACGGTCCGGGATTTGACGTTGCCGCAGTAAAAGCTACATACGACCAGCGCGGTAGTTTGGGGCTGTTAAATATGGATGAACGCGCCCAAATGGTCGGCGGACATTGCGAGATTCAATCAGTCAAAGGTAAAGGAACCATCGTCCGCATTGAAATTCCCATTGACGGCAATTAGTTATGTCCACTGACACACTACTCGCCGCACTGGGCGGCATGTCCATCATCGTTGCCATTGAAGGCACATGGGTATATATGCGGGTGCTTTCAGAGACGATTCGCCGCCAAATTTCCCTGCCACTCATTCGTACCACGCTAAATGCCCTTTACGCCATCGGGCTGCCCTATTTTGCGCTGGTGAGCGGGCTGCTTCCGGCGCACTTTCTGGGATTGCGCGGCTGGGATGAACTTTCCGGCGCACTCGCTCCGCAACCAATTCCCCAATTTATATCTCAACTTCTTCTTGGCTTCGGTAACGCCTTCTTTTTATGGTTGCCTGATTTTGGAGCCATCGTCTCAACGTTTAGTCTGCTGGGCGGGTTTTTGCTACTACTGTGGGGGATGAGCGCGAGACTCCGCCAGCCAAAAGCCATTGTTCCCGCCCCCTCGGCACTCATCACGTTGTTTGATGTGGTTCATTGGGGCTTCTACCGGGCAATTTTGTGGAGTATTTTGGGGAGTTTATATCTGGCTGCATTGGGAGGTATGGTAATAATCGCTCTGGAATGGATTGCAGTGGCGCATGTGGGGAAATTTGATTCGTCCACCCAGCAGAGATACAGTTTGCGCTTCGGTTTGGGAGTGATGGGGACGGTAGCTTTTATTTTCGCGCCGAATTTGTGGCTAGTGGGCATAGCACAGTGGGTGGTATGGCAAGCATTATTCGCGCTGGAACAGTTCCGTCAGCCGCGTATCCCCAAGCAAACGCCATAACCTTGCCCATGTATACCGCGCAGCATCATAAATATACTGTACTGCGCCATAAATGAACATTAGACCTCTTGCAAAAGTGGTAAATTGGATTTGGTGTTATGTCATCAAAATGAAAACAATA
>CAYZQQ010000438.1:0-3067 GCA_964480075.1 uncultured Anaerolineaceae bacterium | reverse complement strand
TATTTCGCCCATCCTGAAGCGCGCTATTTCAACGTGGGGAAAATCGGGCGCGACCAGGTGGAAGATTACGCCCGCTGCAAGGGTTGGTCAACGGCGGAAGCAGAACGCTGGCTGCGGCAGAATTTGGGGTAAAAAACAAGGGCGACTCGCGCGAGCCGCCCCTGCGTGCTTCCGGGAAGAATTACCTCGATTAGATGAACAACACCTGTGCGCCTTCGCTCATTTCCATAAATTCCATTGCGCCGACCACGTCGTTGATTTGTTCGCACAAATCGTCTTTGGTCAGTTTCATCATATCCATGCTCATTTTGCAGGCGTACATTTCAGCACCGGCATCGCTGACCATTTCCAAAAATTCGTCCACCGGTGGGAAGTCCAGTTTTTCGATTTCTTTCTTCATCATAGTTGAAGCCATCGCGGTGACACCGGGAAGCACGCCCACAATGTTGGGCATTCCCATACTGGGGTTGCCGAGTGGAGTGGCTTTTAAATGCGTCATTTTCTTTTTGTTGACCATATCCAATCCCCAGAAGGTGAAGAACATGGTCACGTCGATGCCTTCCATCAGCGCGGCGTTTGCCAGCACCAACCCGGGGTACGCCATATCAATGGTACCTTTTGAGCAGATGAGACACAGTTTGCGGTCTTCAGACATTTTTCGCTCCTTTTTAGCGGTAAATTTGATTAAATGCAGCCGGTCGGTTTGCTGAGTCCGGCAATCTTCGCTACTTTTTTCGCCGGACCTTTGGGGAATAATTTGTAGATTTCTTTGGTGGGCACACCCCCCGCTTTGGTGATGCGGCGGATGGTCGGCACGGCACCGGTTTCTTTGAAATCGGCGCGGCAAAATTCGATGACTTCCCAATGGCGCGGGGTCAGTTCAATACCCAGTTCAGCGGCAAAGGCTTCGGCAATGTCGCGGCTCCATTCATTGAAATTGGTCAAAAAACCTTCGGCATCCAGATTGACAGAAGTTTGGATTAATTCTTTTACAGTCATTTTTTGCTCCTTTTTTAGTGAAAAATTAGTTTGAATTATTTTGCGTGTTTGCAACGCTTTTTAGTACTTTCAATGTGCGGGATAAGCCGCGTTTTACCGCCGGGTCGTTCAGTTGGCGGATGATACTCAACAGCGAAACATCGGGTTCCGGTTCTTCAGTCTGCGCCACCTGCACGGTTTGGCGGAGCATAGTCATGATTTCGGGTTGAGTCATTTCTTTCACGGTCTGCAAAATCAGGACAATGTTTTCGCCCAGCAGACGGACATCTTCTTCCGAGAAAGAGGTGACGATGTTATCGGCAATTTGCATGCCGCCCTGAATGAAGGCGAAATAGCCTTTGCGCTCAAATTTATCCAGCCGGTCCATCAGCGAGAGGAAAGCGTTTTGGGTCAGCGGGCTTATATCGCCCCAAAGTTCCATCGTGCTTTCCAGTTGGTCAAGCATCTGCTCCAGATTGCGGGTGTTGCGCAGCAGACGTTTGAACAGGTGCAGCATATCTTCAAACTGCACATAACTTTCCACTTCCTCCAACTGCTCCACCGAAATGCGGAATACATCATTGATAATCGGGGTGGCATCGTTTTTTAACTCTTCCCAATCCAACCGACGTTCTTGTTGCTGGCGTAATTCGGCGGTGACGAACATTAATTGCTCGGTGAGAAAGTCAATTTTGCGATTTAATTCTTCAATCGTTGGCGATACTGTTCGAATGGCATCCATCATGACGCTCCTATGCCCACTTGCCGGCCATCGACATTTGGGCGGTGATGGGCATTTCTTTTCCTTTGAGCAGAATGTTCCAATACATCCAGCGGAACATTATTTTGCCCCAATGGTTCATTTCCGATTCCTGCAACAGGGAGAAGGGTCCAATGCCGGGGAGCGGGAATTTGCCGGGCAGCGGTTCGACATCATAGTTGAAATCAATCAGAATGCCTTTGCCGAAGCCACTTTCGATATAGCAGTTGGCATGCCCGTCGAAGTTTTCCAGCATTTCCAGACCTTCCACGTACCGCGGGAAGTTTTGCGCAAAAACATCTACGGAAAAGTGAGCCACGGAACCGGCTTTGGAGGTGGGCAAATTAGCGGCATCGCCGAGGGCGAAGATGTTGTCGAATTTTTTGGACAGAAAGGTGTGTTTGTCCACCGGAACGTAATTTAAATCGTCCCCCAATCCGGATTTTCCGATGACATCTGCGCCCATATTGACCGGCACCGTGACCAGCAGGTCGTAGTCCACCGCTTCTTCTTCATACGATACAATTTTCTTCGCGTCGGTATCCACGTGTTCAATGCTGAATTCCGGTACGATGTTAATGTTTTTGTCCGCCAGCGTGTTGCCCAGCAGTTTGGCGGCGCGGGGTTTGGTGAACGCGCCGGGCAACGGCGTGACCAACGTCAAATCCACTTTGTCGCGCATCCCTTTTTCGTGGAAATACCAATCTGCCAAAAAGATAAATTCCAGTGGGGCGACAGGACATTTGTAGGGCAGGTCAACAATATTCAGCACCAGTTTGCCACCCTGCCAGTTCCGCAGATGTTTTGCCAGCGCCATAGCGCCATCAATGGTGTAAAAATCGTGGATGGATTTGTGCCATTCATTCCCTTCCATACCCTCTGTTTCACCGGGGCGGGGGATGGTGCCGGTGGCAATGACGAGAAAATCGTAATCGAGATAGCGGTTGTCTTTAGCAATGCGGACGCGGTTGGCTTCCGGTTCAATCAATTCGATGGGGGAAACAATCATTTCCACACCGGCGGGGATGAAATTTCGTTTGGGTTTGATGACATCGGTTTTCCCGTAAATTCCAAAGGGGATGAACAGGAATCCGGGTTGATAGTAATGGGTTTCTTCCTGGTCTACAATGGTGATTTTCCATTCATCGGGGTCCAGAATATGATATAGTTTGTTGGCAACCATTGTGCCGGCGGTTCCGGCGCCGAGGATGAGTAATTTTTTCATTAATTGATTCTCCTTTAAATTTATTGATTGATAATTTGAGCGATTGCTTCTAATTTACTTACTGCCTGACGGCGTTCAGTGATGATATGTGCCAGAATGTTGGC
>CAYZQQ010000437.1:0-3068 GCA_964480075.1 uncultured Anaerolineaceae bacterium | reverse complement strand
TCATCAATTTATAGGAGAGCAATTAATGTTATCACGTTTTGAAACTGTCAAAGGGGTTGCCGCCACTGCCGCAGCGTTTATCTTCTGCCCGTGTCATTTGCCGCTGACGCTTCCGCTGGTGCTGGCGCTGACCGGCGGCACAACTGCCGGGGTGTGGATCGCCGGGAACGTTGGCTTGATAACCCTGGTTTTGTCTGTGGTATTTGCGGTATTTCTGTTTTTTGCCGCGAAATGGGTGCTGGATGTACTGAAAGTTAAACCCGCTGATGAAGCGTGCGTTACCTGCAACCCCAAATTTTCATTGTCAACCCCGGAGGAAAAATGATGTGGAAAATATTACCGCTGGTGATTGCCGGCGCAATTTTATCAGCGTGCACGTCAGCCGCGCCAGCGCAGGCGCAAGCCAACCCCGCGCCGAGTTGGACATTGCCCACGCTGGATGGCTCAACGTTTGCATTGGCTGACCATCGCGGTGAAGTGGTGGTGATGTATTTTATGGCATCGTGGTGCGGGTCGTGTATCCCAGAAGCGCAATCACTGGCGCAACTGCACCGGCAATATGGCAGTCAGGGATTGACCGTGGTTGCCATCGATGCGGAAGCCGGTCAGCCGGTGGCGGACTTGCAACTATTCAAACAACGGGTGGGCAATTCCGATTATGAATGGGTTTTCGACAGCAATCTTGATGTGGCGCGATTGTACAAAGTTCAATCACTGGATGCCACCATCATTATTGACCGCGATGGCAACATTGTTTATTCGGATGCCAGTCCCACCCCGTTGACAATTCTTGAAGCGGAAATTACGCGCATTTTGTAAATCAACCCATATTAATGAAAGGAATGAAAAATGTCTGACTGCTGTGCGGTAAGTTTAACCCCGGAGGAAACTCCGCAAGAAACAAACGCGCAAACCACCCACGGTTGCTGCACACCGAATCTCTCGACGGGGGTGACGATGAGTTTCACCGTAACTGCCGACTCAAACCGCTGCCCGGAATGCGGCGTGAAAGGGAAAAAGGTGGATACCCTCACCGTCAAATCAATGCTGACGCTATCGCTGCGAAACCTCAACCCCTTTGAGCAATACTATTTTTGCCAAACGCCCGATTGCGCCACCGTCTATTTTTCCGGCGATGGCCGCCAATCGTTCACCAAAAATATGCTGCGCGAGCCGGTGCATCAAAAAGAACCCGCCGATGAAAGCGTGCCGGTGTGCTACTGTTTCGGGCACACACCCGCCGCTATCCGCGCCGAAATCGAAGCTACCGGCAAGAGCACGGTGGTGGATGATGTGAACACCGGTATCAAAGCGGGGCAATGTGCCTGCGAAGTGCGCAATCCGCAGGGGAATTGCTGTCTGGGCAACGTCCGCGCGATGGTCAAGAAGATCGAACTGACGGCGAACGTGCCGGCATGAAAGAGGAGACGAAAATGAATACCTATGATTATGATGTGTTGGTTATCGGTGCCGGACAGGGCGGATTGCCCGCCGCACATATGGCGGCAAATTTGGGTGCAAAAGTCGCGCTGATTGAGCAGGCGGAAGTCGGCGGTACATGAGTGAACGAAGGGTGTGTCCCCACCAAAACGCTATTGCGTTCGGCGGAAGTGATGCACTTGGTTGCCCGGCGGGCAGCCGAATTCGGTGTGGAAGTTGACGGCACGGTAAAATTTAATTTGGCAAAGGCGGTGGCGCGCAAAGACGGCATTGTCAACGGTATTTTGCGCGGCATTTATGGCGCACTCGACCGCAAGCGTGAAAAAATCACCTTCATTCGGGGTGCGGCAACATTTCTGAACGATCACGAAATTGATACCGGCGACAGCCGTCTCAGTTTTGAAAAAGCCATTATCGCCGTGGGGGCGCGCAATACCATTCCCTCCATTTCCGGGCTGGATGGCGTTCCGTATTTGACCAACCGCACCGCGCTGGTGCTGGAAACATTGCCGGAACGGTTGATTGTCATCGGCGGGGGATATGTCGGTGTAGAATTTGCTCAAATGTACCAACGGTTCGGCTCGGCGGTGACGCTGTTGGGGCGAAATGTACAGCTGGCACCCGGCGAAGAGCCGGAATTGGCGGCGCTGCTGGCGGATTATCTGCGGGAGGAGGGCATGGCGGTGCATACCGGCGCGCCGGTGCTTTCTGCGCGGAAAACGGACGACGGGGTAGTCATCACCGCGCTGGTTGACGGCACGCCCACCGATTTCCCCGCCGATGCGATGCTGCTGGCGGCAGGGCGAGTGGGCAATCTCGATTCACTCGGTTTGGGGGTTGCCGGGATTGCCACCGTCGGGAAATTCATTGCCGTGGATAACCAGCTTGCCACATCCCAACCGCATATTTGGACAATTGGCGATGCGAAAGGCGGTTTGATGTTCACCCATGTGGCGACGTATGACGGCCCGCTGGCGGCGCTGAATGCGGTGAAAGGGTTGGGCAAAACGGTCGATTACCGGGTGATTCCCCGCGCCATGTTCAGCGACCCGACATTGGCAACGGTGGGGCTGACAGAAGCCGACGCGCGGGCGCAGGGCTTGCCGGTGAAAGTCGGTTCGGTGGCGGCGGACGGCGCGCGCGCCAAAGCCATCGGCGAGAGTCGCGGGCGGTTGAAGGCAGTCGTCCATGCGGAAACCGACGAAATTCTGGGTTTCCACATCCTTGCGCCCCACGGCGACGACCTGCTGCACGAAGCCGTCGCCGCCATGCACGGACATGGCACCATTCAGCGCATCAGCAAATCCATTCACATCCATCCCACACTCAGCGAGATGGTGAAAGCTGCCGCCAAAGCCGCGCACTGAATAGCTTTTCGTAAAAATGGCTCAACCGGAATTCAGGGGGGATAGGTAAAATGTCATTGCGAGCGAAGCGAAGCAATCTCCGATTACGCTCACGGGGATTGCTTCGGCGCAAAAAACGCGCCTCGCAATGACAAACCCCCTGAATTCCCAAAGACCCAAAATTATTATCTCACCTTACGCAGTCGGGGATTTGACAAAATCAAAACCATGGTATTGTTGGTGAAAATCCCGAATTTCGAGTTTTCCCCATCCCCTGTATCC
>CAYZQQ010000436.1:0-3130 GCA_964480075.1 uncultured Anaerolineaceae bacterium | reverse complement strand
GTCAATCCGAATTTTCAAGGTTTTTTACACCAATTCTGCTTCACTTTACAAAAATGATGATTTATGTTAACTTTGGGGGGATGAAAAAATTGTCGGTCTTTTCGCCCATCCTTTTTATAATGTTGATTTTTACCCCGACGGTATTGGCGCAGTCACCGCCCGATGCGCGTTTTGGCGTGGTCGAAAGCTACACTGACCCTACTGCCGCCACCGATGCCGGCGCGGGCTATACGCGCATCATTCTGCGCTGGGATGTCATTCAACCCGCCGGGCGCGACGACTGGAAACCCGCCAACGTGCCCGATCCGCTCATTGAAACGGAATTGACGGCGGAGCGAGAGGTGGTCGCGGTGCTAATTGGCACGCCCAACTGGGCGAGTCAGGGCGTGAATGATGCCCGCGCCGTGCCGGATATGGATGCATGGGGCAACTTCACCAAACGGGTGGCACAGCAATATCAGGGGCGCATCAAAACGTGGATTATCTGGAATGAGCCGGATGTGTGGGATATGAAGCACCCCGGCAGCACGTGGCTCGGCACGGAAGCCGATTATTATCGACTGTTGCAGGTGGCATACAACAACATTAAATCGGTTGACCCCACCATGCAGGTTTTTCTGACCGGGCTAACCTACCATTGGGACGCGCAATACAACCGCGAACAATATCTTTCCCGCCTGCTAAAGCTCATCGCCGCTGACCCGGACGCGCCCGCACACAATTTTTATTTCGATGGCGTAACGTACCATCTCTATTATAAACCCCGGCAGATGTTCGACATTCTGAACGAAATTCACGCGATGCTGGACAGTTTCGGGCTGGGCGATAAACCGCTTTGGGTGAACGAAACCAACGCTCCCCCCACCGATGACCCGTTAGAGCCGCCGTGGGCAGAGCCGCATTTTGTGGTTTCCACCGCCGAGCAGGCAAACTTTGTCATTCAGGCAACCGCCCTACTGATTGCCGGCGGCGCGCAGCGGATTGAATTTTATAAAATGAAAAACTCGCTGGAACACCCGGAGGATATTGAACCATACGGGCTGGTGCGTTCGGATGGCACGCGCCGCCCGGCATTCGATGCGTTCAAAGTGGTGACCACTTATTTTGCGGGTTTTTCAAAATATGAATGGATACACGAAGGAAGCGTGTATGCCGTCACGCTCGACCGGGGAGATAAAACGACCACTGTGCTGTGGAACACCGCGCGGCAAGATGTGGCATTCACCATCAATGCCATCGCGCCGCAGTCAATTTTGGTGGATGAAACGGGTGGCGCGCAACCCATCAGCGCGGCAGAGGGCGCATACACGCTGGTACTGCCGGGGGCAACCTGCTCGGCGGGCGATTGTTTCATCGGCGGCGCACCGCGTTTGCTGGTGGAAGCCGGTTCGCTCAATCAGCGTGCCTCGCTGCTACCGCTGGCAACCGAGACCCCCACCCCAACACCGCGCCCCTCCCCCACCGCCACACTATCGCCCACAGCAACCGCGCCACCCACCGCAGTTCCCACCGCCACAGGGCAAATCGAAGCGATTGCCGCCACCGAAACGCCCGTGCTCATCGGGGCGCTAAATTCAGCCAAACCTGTCGCCACGGCAACCCGCGCCGCCCAACCGGTGCCCACTGCGCTCAATTTGGGGCGATTGTTCACCCCCACCCGCATTGTTTTTTTGGTGGTGACGGGCGCATTGCTATTTACATTGTTTTTTGTGATTCAGTTTCAGTTGTGGCGTCGCTGGCGGGGGTAGCTTGCCATTGCTCTTCCGAAAGCGGAACGGCGAAGCCAAAGGTTGACCCTTCACCTTCGATGCTGTCCGCCCAGAGTTTGCCGTGATGTGCTTCAACCAACCCTTTCACAATGGCTAACCCCAGTCCCGTGCCGGAAATACCGCGAATGTCATCGCGTTCGGCACGGCTGAACCGGTCGAAAATCACCGGCAACACCGCCGCCGGAATCCCCACCCCGGTATCAATCACCTCCACTTCCATCATCTGTTCATTGGTCGAAAGTCGGGCAACCACGCGCACCTTACCTGTTTCCGACGTATATTTCACCGCGTTACTCAACAAGTTGGTCATCACTTGGGTGATGCGCTTGCCATCGGCGTACACCCTCGTCTCAGAAGCAATATCTGTTTCCAGAGTAATGGCGATATTTTTCTTTTCGGCAACAGGACGCACAATGGTAATGGCTTCGTGCAATAGCGGCACAATGAAAGTATCGGTAGGCATAATGCGCAATTTTCCGTCTTCAATCCGCGACACATCCAAAATATTGTTCACCAAATCCACTACCCGCTGACTGCTGGTTTCGATAGCCGCCAGTTGATACCGTTGGTCTTCGGTCAGTGTGTCATCGCGTAACAGTATCCCGGCGTAACCAATAATTGCCGTGAGCGGGCTGCGCATTTCGTGGTTTACGATGGCAAAAAATGCCGTCTTTGTTTGGTCGAGCAACTTCAAATCATCGTAGGCTTTTTGCAAATCGGCGGTGCGTTCCTCCACCGTTTGTTCCAGCTTATCCATTTGCTGTTTTGCCTGCTCGACATACAGTCGCACTGCATATACCGTCATCGCAATGGGGACAAAAAAGACACTCAGCCCCACGTATCTGGCAATCTCAAAGGCATACGCCATACCCCACCCACCGACAGCCATTGTCAAAATATCGATGGGAATCGTCCACGACACATTTCGTTGCCACACTTTAATTAGTGGTATATGTGTTTGAACCGCTACTGCCCCGATTACCAGAATAGCATTGGCAAATTCCAGAGTAATGGCAGCGAACACCACCGCCGGCAAACTCGATAGTGCGCTAACTTGCCCAATGATACCGCCCAAACCAATATACACCCACCCGGCGATTGCTGCCGGGATACCCAGCGCTGCCATATTGAAAAAAATACGCTGCACTAACGAAGACTGCCGTTTGCGTCCATGTATGTTTGACAGTTGGAGGGCAATTGTAACAACAACCCCGCCGGTTCCGGCAGCAATTGCCGCCACATACGGACCGAAGAGTATTAGAGTGGCAAACGTGACCGCTGTAGAGATGGAGAAAACCATTTCCGGCGCAAACAGATTGCTTCTTGTCAGCAATTCCCGCTATGGGCGGGTGTTTCCTGAA
>CAYZQQ010000435.1:0-3143 GCA_964480075.1 uncultured Anaerolineaceae bacterium | reverse complement strand
GTGCAATCTGTGTGCTATCAGCCACTTTGCAGCCGGTTCACACCGGGAATTGCTGGCCGGTTTGAGCTATTAGCCCTGATTGACTGACAAATCTATACTGTTCGGCAGTATAAATTATCATTTGAAATGTAGGGGCGAACCTGCGCGTTCGCCCTGTTCCGGGCAGACACACAGGTCTGTCCCTACAAAAAACATCGCTATTTCTTTTAATCGTTTGTTATTTTATGACGCGGTTGCGTATATTTTTGCAGTTTAAGCATATTCAAACCTATGTCATACCGGAATTTCCCGCAAGGAAATATCCGGTATCCACAGCGAAAACAGATGGATTTCCGCTTTCGCGGGAATGACATAGCCCCAAAAGTGTGTATCGGCTGCCGAATTGTATAACTTTCATCTGTTTTCTCTAATTAGTTCAAGGCAGAATTTCTCGTTTACCTCACGCCCTGAAATCTAATAGAACCAAGAAACTTTTGTGAATTGAGGGAATGTCAAATGCAGAAGTCGTCCAAATTTGGAACCGTTGTGGCGGTATGCCGAAAAGCCGAACCGGGTCTGCCAAAATTAAGCGTCAGCGCCATCCGGCTAATTGAAAATTACGGGGTTGAAAATGATTATCATGCCGGGAAATTTGTACGCCACCGCTATTTGGCAAAGAAAAACCCCACTCAACCAAATGTACGGCAGGCGCTGATAACGGATACAACAATTCTGGGGGACCTCGCGGAACAGAGCATTGCTCTCCAGCCGGGTATGTTAGGTGAAAATATCACCATTGAGGGTCTTTCAGTAATGGAATTGACCCCCGGAATGCAGGTAGAAATTGGCGAAGCGTTGCTTGAAGTGACGGAAATTCGCAATCCGTGCCTCCAATTGAACGAGATACACCCGCGTCTGTTGAAGTCGGTAGTATCGAAAATTGATGGAAAAGTTCGCAAAAACGCCGGTATGATGACACGAATTTTGAAAGGGGGGCAGGTACAACCGGGGGATTCCGTGATTGTGCATCAAAAACCTTCAGGGTCTTAAGGAATTCGTGGGGTTGCCCCGAAATAAATTTCAGGGCTAAAAACAGAAGCCGACTTGAAGTCGGCTTGAGCTATCAGCCTGAACTTTAGTTCAAGGCAGAATTACCGCAACTTCGTTGACCCCCTGAATTCTCGTTGAGCCAACCTTCAAAATCACAAGGATAACATCTATGAAAAACGATACACTCTGGTATAAAAACGCCATCTTTTACGAATTGCACATCCGCGCATTTTGTGACAGCAATGGCGATGGCAAAGGCGATATTCCCGGCATCATCTCCAAGCTGGATTACCTGAATTCGCTGGGAGTGGATTGCTTGTGGCTGCTGCCGATGTTCCTATCGCCCCTAAAAGATGATGGCTATGACGTGGCAGATTATTTTCATATCCACCCCGATTACGGCACAGTGGACGACTTTCGGCGGCTGGTGGAAAAAGCGCACGCGCGGGGAATGCGGGTCATTGCCGATTTGGTGCTGAACCACACTTCCGACGAGCATCCGTGGTTCATCGAAAGCCGAAAATCAAAGGACAATCCATTTCGCGATTATTACGTGTGGAGTGATTCGGACCAAAAATACAGCGATGCCCGCATTATTTTTTTGGACACCGAGACTTCAAATTGGACATTTGACCCGCACACGGGCGAATATTACTGGCATCGATTTTACGCCGGTCAACCCGATTTAAATTATGATAATCCCAAAGTGGCGCAGCAAATGATGGACGTGTTGCGCTTCTGGCTCAACATAGGGATTGATGGCTTTCGGGCAGATGCTGTACCGTACCTGTTTGAACGAGAAGGCACCACCTGCGAGAATTTACCCGAAACACACGCATATTTAAAGAAAGTCCGGGCAATGATGGACGCGGAATATCCCGGCACCATCCTGTTGGGGGAAGCAAATCAGTTGCCCCGCGACCTGCGCCCGTATTTTGGCGGGGATGAACATACCCCCACCGCGCCCGGCGATGAATTCCATATGGCATTCCATTTTCCGCTGATGCCGCGTATTTTCAAAGCGTTCAAAACTATGGACAATCGGGACATCATCCAAATTCTAGAAAACACCCCGAAAATTCCCAACAATGCTCAATGGGGTGTCTTTTTGCGTAATCATGACGAACTGACGCTGGAAATGGTGACGGAGGAAGACCGGCAATTTATGTGGCGCGAATATGCCCCTGACCCGCGCATGAAACTCAACCTCGGTATCCGGCGGCGGCTGGCTCCCCTGCTCGACAACGACCGCCGCAAAATTGAAGCCGCCAACGCGCTGCTTTTTTCGCTGCCGGGTGCGCCCATCATTTATTATGGGGATGAAATTGGCATGGGTGACAATCTCGCGCTGTTCGACCGGAACGGTGTTCGCACCCCCATGCAGTGGACGGCAGAACCGGGCGCAGGTTTTTCCACCGCCGACCCTGCCCGCTTTTATGAGCCATTGATTGATGATGATACTTTCGGCTACCGGCAGGTGAATGTCGCCGCCCAGCAAGCTGACCCCGGTTCGCTGTGGCACGCCATGCAGAAATTGATTGCGGTGCGGAAAATGCATCCCGTATTTGGAAACGGCGAGCTGCTCTTTATGCCGCACGATAACCCCGCCGTGCTGGCATTCTTCCGCCGCGATGCCACCGAGACGCTGTTAGTGCTAGTTAATCTTTCTGCACAGCAGCAACCGGCATTGTTTGCCACCAATGATTTGATGAAAGTGTCACCCTATGATATTGTTACGGGTGAGCCGGTTGCAATTGACAAACGCGGGTCGCTGTGGCTGCAACCGTATCAATTCCGGTGGTTGCACATTGGCTAACCCCGTCACCCATCTTCCATAGAATTGCAGTGATGCACTTTCAAATTATTGTCAAAAATCAGGGCGAACCCATCGCCACGCATATCATTGACGCTGCCAGCGCACTTGCCGCCATCAAACAGGTTGAACCCCTTTATGGCGAGCCGGTACGGGTGGAGTTTGTCACGGTTGAGCTGGAAGACGGGCGGAAGCGACACGAAATGAAAGTACATAACTGGCATGGATACAGTTTTTTAGCCAGAAAGGTTCTCGATAATGATCCCAGATAAAAAATATGTCCGCGATTCTGAGGTTGTGC
>CAYZQQ010000434.1:0-3146 GCA_964480075.1 uncultured Anaerolineaceae bacterium | reverse complement strand
GTGTGCGCCGGGCTGGCGCCAACAAAAAACCCAACGTCGCAAAAAATTGCGGGTTGGGCTTGTTTTTGAGTCGCATCCATCACGGACGGAGTCACCACCGGTGGGGTGGTATTCGGCATTGCCAGCACGGTGGTGATGCCTCCGGCAATGGCGGCGCGGGTTCCGGTGGTGAAATCTTCCTTGTGTTTGCCGCCGGGCACGCGCAAGTGAGTATGGACATCTATCAAGCCGGGTAACTTCAGCAAGTGAGTCATCGGATGTGTCAATCCTCAAAAAAAACTCAATTCATGGGAAAGATGAATCGAGCCGTGATTCGTGCAATATTGAATGTGTGCTTTCGGGAGGTGATGGTAACATAGTTGAAAAAAGCCGTCAAATTTAGGAATGTGTTTTTTTTGCACGTATTCGAGGGGGTAGCCCGGAAATTAATTTCCGGGCTAAAAACAAAAGCCGACTTTAAGTCGGCTTAAGCTATCAGCCTGAACTTTAGTTCAAGACAGGCTGACTGCTAAAGACTTTTTACCCTCTGTGTTTTGTTGAAGAGGGACACGCCGCCACGCGCCCCTACGCCAATTATGAGTTTACTGCGGGCTGTAATTCGGCGCTTCTTTGGTCAGAATGACGCTGTGCGGATGGCTCTCAATCAGCCCCGCCTGACTAATACGCACAAAGCGTGCTTTCTGGTGCAAATCGGGCAAACTTTCCGCGCCGACATATCCCATACCCGACCGGATGCCGCCCACAAACTGATAGATGAAATCGGCGAGTTTACCCTTGTACGGCACGCGACCTTCGATTCCCTCCGGCACGGTTTTGCCCGAATCGGATTTCTGCCCATAGCGGTCTTTGCTGAAACGGCTCATCGCGCCGAGGCTGCCCATACCGCGATAATCTTTGTACGAGCGGCCTTCATACACCACAATTTCTCCCGGCGATTCCTCCACCCCGGCGAGCATGCTACCCAGCATCACCGCCGATGCGCCTGCTGCCAGCGCCTTCATCGCGTCGCCGGAATATTTGATGCCGCCATCGGCCACAACGGGTACGCCCGCTTCCGCCGCCGCGCGGGCACATTCCGCCACCGCCGAAAGCTGCGGCACGCCGACACCCGACACGATGCGCGTGGTGCAAATCGACCCCGCACCCACGCCGATTTTGATGGCTTCCGCCCCCGCGTCAATCAGCGCGCGCGTACCCTCTGCCGTGGCAACATTGCCTGCCGCCACCGGTAAATCGGGATAATTGCTCCGAATCCATGCCACGGCGTCCAGCACCTTTTTGGAATGCCCGTGCGCGGTATCGATTGAAACCATATCCACCCCGGCACTCACCAGCGCCGCCAGCCGCTCGCGGTGGTCCGGCCCCACGCCCAGCCCGGCGGCTACGCGCAAGCGCCCCTGCCCGTCCACTGTCGCCAGCGGAAAATCGCGCTTTTTGCTGATGTCCTTGACGGTAATCAGCCCTTTCAGCCGCCCATCCGCATTCACCAGCGGTAATTTTTCGATGCGATGTTTCTGCAAAATTTGTTTGGCATCGTCCAAATCAATGCCGATGGGCGCCGTGACAAGATTTTCGTGCGTCATAAAATCGGCAATCGGCTGCGCCAAATCAGTGGTAAAGCGAACATCCCGATTCGTCAAAATCCCCACCAGTTTACCCGACCCGTCGGGGCTTGTGATGGGGATTCCGGAAATGTGATAAGTTGCCATAAGATTTTCCGCGTCAGCCAGCGTGTGGGTGGGGTGCAGGGTGATGGGGTTGGAAATCATCCCCGACTCGGAGCGTTTGACCCGATCCACATTTGCCGCCTGTTCCACAATCGACATATTGCGGTGAATAACCCCGATGCCGCCCTCCCGCGCCAGCGCAATCGCCAGCCGCGCCTCTGTCACGGTGTCCATCGCCGCTGATACCACCGGAATATTGAGCCAGATATCGCGCACCAACCGCGTGCGCAGTTGCACTTCGTGCGGCATCACTGCCGAGTAGCCCGGTTGCAACAACACGTCATCAAACGTGTACGCTTGAACATCAAACATTTTCTCAATCATATTCGCCTCCCGCTGAGCGTTGAAATTGCAGAGATGATAGCGGATACCCCACTGCCGCGTCAAAAATTAAAAACCAGCATGGATTTTTGGCATTTTCTGCAAAAGCGGGTAAAGTTTGGCGCAACAGATTCCCGCAACCCAAGACGCGATGGCGCGGCAGTATTTTCCGCCCGCGTTTTTTTTGTTTGATGGAGGTTCTGCATGCCCAAATTCCCCCCCGCTACACTGGCGCTTGCCGATGGCACACTTTTTTATGGACAATCTTTCGGCACGCCGAAAACCTGCACTGCCGAATTGGTGTTCAATACCGGACTCACCGGCTATCAGGAAATTTTGACCGACCCGTCATATCACGGACAATTTGTGGTGATGACTATGCCGCACATCGGAAATACCGGTGTGAATGCGGACGATATGGAAGCCGACAACCCGTGGGTTGCCGGCTTTTTTGTGCGCGAAATCAGCCGCACGGTGAGCAATTATCGAGCCACCGAAAGCTTGCCTGATTTTCTGGCGCGGCACAAAATCCCCGGTATGACCGGCGTGAATACCCGCGCGCTGGTGCGCCATCTGCGCGAAAAAGGCGCGATGATGGCGGCATTCAGTGCCGACCCCGCGCTGAAACCCGCCGAGTTGGTTAAATTGGCAAAATCTGCCGCGCCGATGAGCGGGCGCAATCTGGCGGCAGAGGTCACCTGCGCCGAACCATACCACTGGGATGCGCCGGAAATTGCGGGCTGGGAAACGCTCCCGCACGCAGAACGCCGCTGGCGGGTGGTAGCATTCGATTTCGGCATCAAATGCACCATCCTGCGCATGCTGGCGCAATCCGGCTGTGATGTCACTGTGGTTCCGGCGAACACATCCGCCACCGATGTGCTGGCACTGAACCCCGACGGGATTTTTCTCTCCAACGGCCCCGGCGACCCCGCCGCCGCTACGCCCGCCATCAAAACCGTGCAAATACTGGCGGATACGGGAATCCCGATTTTCGTCTATTGTTTGGGG
Source organism: uncultured Anaerolineaceae bacterium (assembly GCA_964480075.1). GTDB lineage: Bacteria > Chloroflexota > Anaerolineae > 4572-78 > 4572-78 > JANTHQ01. The sequence goes on along the minus strand of CAYZQQ010000434.1, from coordinate 87 downwards.
CATCAAATTATGGCGTGGGCGTTTGTGTAAGATCGTGTGGTATTGTAGTGTGGATCTCGATGTGTAGTTGTCAAGATGCCCTCCCCC
>CAYZQQ010000433.1:0-3147 GCA_964480075.1 uncultured Anaerolineaceae bacterium | reverse complement strand
TTTCCGGGCGATTGCGCTCGCTCAACCCGTTGGTGATGCCCGCCACCGGCAGTTTTTCGAATACATCCAGCCCCTGATTCGGCACAAACACATCGCCGACGGGTGCGCCGCCTTTTTGCGCCAATGCTGCCGCCCACAGATCATCGCGGCTCATCCGCAACTCGGCGGCATAGCCCCATGTGCCAGCCGAATCACCGCTAACGGTGGTGATTTTCCCGCCCGTTTCGTGCGTTTTCAGCATCGCCGCCTTCATAAAATTCAAACAGTCAAAATGGTCAAAATATTTGTGGAATAGCTGTTCGCCGCTCAAATTGATGCTTTCCAGCAATTCATATCCGCGCCCGCCGGTAGAAAATCGCCCCTGATAGGTGGCATTGTGAATGGTGAAATGATGCGGCACGCGCGCCAAAAATTCATCGCCCAAATAGAACGGCACCAGCCCCACGTGATAATCGTGGCTATGCACCGTGTGGAAATTTCCCTGCCGGATATACCCCGCCATCGCCTGCGACACGGTGGCATACAGTTTGAACGCCATTTCGGGGTCATCGGGGTAAATGGCGGCGGCATTTGTCCAGCCCAATTGCCATTCATCCCAAAAATAAACTACCTTCTGCCCATCGGGGAAAACATGCTCGAACACCGAAAAATCAAAGGTGTGCCCATCAAGCATGACGGGCACGCAGATGCCGGTATCGGTGAGCTGCGATTTATCGTAATGGGCAAAACACGGCGACAGAATCTCAATTTCCAGCGTGATGCCCTGTTTGGCGGCGGCTTTCACCAGTTCCGGCGGGAGTTCTTCCACAATCACGCCCAACCCGCCAACTTTTGCGCCCAGCCCGCTGCGCGCGCGCCCAATTTCCCACGCCGGCATTGCAATTCGAAGTGTTTTTGAGGTTTCTGGTTTCATGGTTTCTGGTTTCAAGTTTCAAGTCCCAAGTTTCAAGGTTACAAAGTAGCAAGCCAATGCAAAATTAATAAGGCGGAAGGCAAAATGAGTTTTCAGTCTAAAGTCGCAGAGTTGCAAGTCTCACCCGCTCACCTGCCCACTCTCACGTTTTCACGCATCACGCATCACGTTGCAAAGTAGCGTTTGCAATCCATCATTATTGCCCGACAATAAATTGTCGGGCTAATAGCCAAAGCCGACCTTCGGTCGGCTTGAGTTTTGAGCCTTGAACTTCAGTTCGAGGCAAACGCCACCCCTGTATAGTTACTTTCATTTTTCACTACTCACCAACCGTTTTCGGTACTCGTCCAATTGCGCCAGCATTCGGTCGCGGTCTTTGGGGTAGGTAAAATAAAATGCGCTGAACACCACTCCGCAGAGTATCCACGGGAAGGGAATTGTCCACAGCAGGGCTTGTGTCAGCCCGATATGGTCTGCCAGTTGCCCGGCGATGACCCCCGCAAACGCCGACAGCCCGCCTTCAATCACGTTGACCATACTGAACGCGCTGCTACGCATTTCGGGGGAAATGACCGCCGCCATCATCGGGTTTTTTGCGCCCGTACCGGGCCAGCCAATCATAAACGCGGTGAAAAACGCCAGTCCGAATAATTGCCAAAAGGTCAATTCTGCCCCTCTGGAAAAGAGGATATATGTCAGCGGCACACCCGAAAATACCGAAAACTGCCCGATAATCGTGCGTCCGTAATCGGGATTGATGCGTTCTGCCCAATCGCCGATGAACCCGCCCATCAAATTGCTGATAGCGGTTCCCACCACAATTCCGGCAAAAACAAGCGGCGCGCTGCCGGTGGGATTGGCGAAATCAATATCGTTGCGATAGCCCAGTTCGCGTACCAGCCAGTTTATCATAAAAAACGCCATCACCACCCACGGCATCGTGCCGGTGACGCCCTGCGCAATTGCCGCCCAGATGGTCGGCACTTTGAGCGTTTTGAGCATGTCGCTGACGTTGATGGCGAATTGCTGTTCATTTTCATGGGTGATGATATCCGCCAGCGCCGCTTCGGATGCGCCGCGCGGGGGTTCTTCTACCAGCCACCAGATAATCAGCCCGGTCAGCACGCTGAACAGCCCCAGCCCAATGAATCCCCAGCGCCACAAATCGGCGGTCGCCACAAATCCGAGCGCCACCACCCCGATGACCACCCCCACCAGCCCGGCGGCATAAATGATGCCGTTTGCCATCCCCCGCTTTTCAGAGGGGAAATGGTCACTCAACAGCGAAAAACTGGCGGGCATCAAACACCCCAATCCCAACCCACTGATAACCCGCACCGTCAAAATACTGCCGAAATTCGGCAGAAATCCGATGACCAGCGTCCACAGTCCCCACACCCCCGTGCCGAAAATGAGCACTTTTTTGCGGCTCCAGCGGTCGGCGGCGTACCCCCAAAAGGGCGCGCTGAGCATCTGGGAGATGGTGCGTAGGGTGGTCATCAGCCCCAATTGGGTAAAATTCAGGCTGAACACCGTCTGCAATATCGGCGAAAGTACCGACATCGCTTGCTCTTCGCCGCGGTCCACAAAAAATCCAAATCCCAGTGCCAAAAGCGTGGGTCCGCTGCGGCGAGGTTTGTTCGGTTGGGCGGATGGTTTCATAATTTTTTCCACATTCTCACGCCAAGCCGCCAAGTTTTTATAACTTTTTCTTTGCGCCTTGGCGGCTTGGCGTGAGGCAAATTTCCACGCATCTCAACTATGCCAGTATGGAGAATTGTAATCGAGTTACGGACGCGGGTCAAAATTCAGTAGCGGGGCAACTGTACTGCGCGGCTTTTCAAAAATGAGCCATTTGTGATAGACTCTGCCACTGCCCGACGGGCAATTTTTCAAATCGGAGTTTTTTATGCGAATATCATTCAAAGTTGCCTTTCTATTGCTGATACCCACCCTGCTGGCGTGCAACCTGTTGCAAAACACCCCGCAGACGGTCGTCACCCTGCCGACCCACACGCCGCTGCCCACATTTACGCCAACGCTGGCGCCGCAGGTCGCCGCCGAAACCGCCGTCGCCGTGCAGGCAGCACAACCCACCGCCACCGACACCTCTGTCCCCACGCCGGCGATGGAAGAGCCAACCGCCACATCAATTCCCCCCGACACCCCCGCACCCGCACCCACCGCCACCGACACCCCGCCGCCCGCGCCCACCCCCCCCCCCCCCCCCCCCC
>CAYZQQ010000432.1:0-3163 GCA_964480075.1 uncultured Anaerolineaceae bacterium | reverse complement strand
CGCCCAAATCCATCGTGCGGCACGCCATCAGCGAGCCTAAAACCTTCGCCTGCTGCGGCGTCGGGGGGTATTTCCGCCGGTAGGCTTTCCCGAACTTCCGCAGCACTTCCGCCACTTCAAACTCAGACCCGCTCGATTTGACGCTGATAAATTTAGCTTTCTTTGCCATCTTCTATGCCCATTTATCGCGTTTTTAGTACAACGCTCCCAAATTAGCCGATTGCGGGTATGGCAACCCACCGCCGCTGGCGCTCCCGCCTCCGCTTACCACCCGCCAACTTTAACGAACCCAGCTCAGCAATTCGGTTACATTTGGCTTGTTGGGCAACGTTTCTGACGGCTATTATTCACCACAATATGCAAAATTATCAACTCGGAATCCATCCACCACATATTTCATGCTGGTTAATTGATTTGATTTGTTTATCCCAAATTTTATCCCCGATATATATTGACCTTCGTACTGTCCAATATTTACATTATACCAACGCCACAATGGAACACCTGATCCTTGGAAATCAGAATGTCCGACTGGGACCCAGTTGTTGTCTATAAGAATCTCAATATACAAGTTGCCGTAATCGCCATTGTATTTTTTCCATCTCGCGCCTACTGTTGTCCCGGTTTGAATGCGTTGCGGCGAAAACGTCAAGGTCAGATAGGTGTTGATGTTAAATGGGCCGGCTCCGATGCTATCATATTTTCCGTTGGCTTCATTACAATTGGATGTATTTTGACTGCAAAAAACAGTTCCTATTGGATACCATTCTTGTTTTGTTACACATCCGTCCCAATCCTTCATCACTACCGGCAAATAATCACGACAGGAATCATGATGTACCGGTACAGGGTCGGCAATATGCCAGCCTGTCCAAGTACTCATTTCTTGCTGTGTTGCAGGGAATGTATCTCGATTATCCGGTCGTGTTAAATCAACGGCGCTCCATAGCGGGTTGCCATTTTCTATGAGCGGATGCGCCGCCCACCACCAAACTTTATCTTGATAGGCACAGTTTACACTGCTATCTGGCCAAAGCAAACAAGGATTAACGTCCGGGTTAGGGCTATTTTTCACTACCCAAGTGTTATACGCCCAAACCGCGTAATACCAATGTTCCGCAATATCGGAAGAACCATCGCCGATAATCCGGTTATTTTGTTGATGCAAATTCCATTTTTGCTCCAACATATGTGTTCCCATACCGATGTTATAACGATAGTCATACTTTACCTGCTACCGGGTTTCGTCATTGAATTGAGCGGTAGGCGCAACGCAATCCATCCCGCTGTTGATTTGCATTATTCCCCAGTCGCAACCACTTTCACTGGCAAATGGGGTGTTGTCGGCATTGCATTGTGTCCATTGACTTTCTTGTGCGCCCATTGCTTTCAGAATTATCGGCGGAATGTATTTGTCTGTGTCGATACCCGCTAGAGGTGTGGCATAATCGTGGGCAATATCATTATGCGCTGCATCGCAGTAGGTAAAAGCAATATCAACGCTGGTGGGTTGCACGCAACTCCATGTGGGCGTAGCTGTTCCGCTTTGAGCAACTACGGTATTGCGTTTCGGCAAGAGCAAAAGGTTCAGACCGAATAAGAGTAGGAATATCACAATGATAGGCAAGTACGTTTTCTTTGCCATTACTGCGTACCTCCCTTTCTATCGTCCAACCAGCCAATAAAATTCAGTGGTATCAAATCCGGTTCAATTTTATGAATTTCCTGCTCTTTACCATTAAGATACAGCAGGATATGATGAAATGTATTCCCAGTAGACTCTTTTAAATTTCTCCGTGCGGCAATAATAATCTGTCCATCCGGTGACCAAGAAAGCGGCAAATAGTAATGCCCCTTTGGGATAGGAATAACAGTGGTGGGCTTTGATTTATCCCACGTGTCCACGCGGAATTCAATTTGCTCTTTGCCAACGGGGATATTATACAATATAGCGCTACTGTCCGGTGACCAAATGGGGTTAAGTTGATACCATTTAAACGCAAAATCTCCGCGGGCTATACCCGCCGACAGGCTTTGCGGGGTTGCTTTCTCGGTAAAACCGGTAGTATAAAGTGAGCGAGTTTCTCCTTTTGTATCTTTCGACGCATATAAAAATTTCGTGCTGTCCGGCGATAATTTGCCGGTAAAAACACCACCGGCAGGCGCGAACATTTCGACCGCAGGGCTCTTTCCGTCAACCTGAACCTGCCACATTTTACCATCAAACGAATAGTATAGTCTCGTATCATCGCCCGACCACCCGTAGATACCGTCCGTAGATTCTACCGTTGCCAGCAGATTGGTTTCCCATGTCTCTGTATTCGCCAGCCAAATTTCAGTTTTACTCGCGGTTCTATCCGATGATGTGAATGTCAGTTTGAGATATGCCAACCATTGCCCGTTATGCGACCATTTCACATTATATTCCGTACCCCATCCAAATACCGGACGGTCAATAATCCGGTCATTTGAACCGTCACTGTTCATCACTCCCAATCTACCTTCCCACACCGATTTGCCGGGGAGAATGTATGCTATTCGTTTGCCATCGGGAGAAATGTAACCGCCCGGTAAATCTATGCGACCAAAAGAAAATTTCTTGATGATTTGCACATGGGTCAAATCATTGACATTTGCCACCCAAACAACAGATGTCCGTTCATCTTCAAATCCTTCGGCAACCACAATTTTCAAGCCGGGCGATAACGGACCCGGAACGACTGTTACCGGCGAGGTCGGTCTAGGTGTCGCAGTGACAATCGGCGAAGAAAATTGGGTCAGTGTCGGGGTGTCTGTTGGTGCGGGAACGGCTTTTTCAATCGGCGATTGGAAGGTAGACACTTGCTTGTTTTGCGGATTGGTTCGCTTCAAGGTCAATACCAAAATGATGCCGATACCCACAACTACCACTAGCCCGATGATGTTTCCCAATGTATTGAAAATTGTTTTCATTGAACACTCCCTCCATTTCAAAAAACCACAAAGTTGCCCAACGCTTAAGTTAACCGGCGAGCCGAAAGGCGAAAAAAAAGAGGGCGCTTTCCTATTCGCGAACCCAATATCGGCTGCCCTTCCTTGTGTCACTCGTCCGGTTCAACGGTTTGTTGTGCAACGCTTAAGTTAACCGGCGAGCCGAAAGGCGAAAAAAAAGAGGGCGCTTTCC
>CAYZQQ010000431.1:0-3176 GCA_964480075.1 uncultured Anaerolineaceae bacterium | reverse complement strand
GGACGCTCGCGGACAATCTCGTATGCCAGTGAATGCAGGGTAGAGACTCGATAGCCAAAACCCGCCAGCAGCCCTTTGTCGCGCACAAAGCCGTCAATGCGCCGCCGAAAATTATCCACTGCCGCGTTAACCAGCGTCACAACCAACACCTCTTGGTCGTCCGCCACACGGGGAATCAATTCGGAGGCGAGGAAAGACAGGATGTGCGTTTTGCCGCTGCCCGGTACGGCTGATACCCCCAAGAAGCCGCCGGTATCCACATATTCCAATATTTTTTGCTGAGATGGTCGCGGTTGAAAGGGTGGTTTTGGGTGTTCAGTCATCATTCCTCTAAAAATGTATGCAGGCTTACTTACAAACTCGTGACTCAGCAGTATCATCACAGTAGATATTTAATTATAACACAATCTGTCACCGGAAAGAGAAGGAGGTGTATTAAATCTGCCCGACTTTCTACTGTGTAAATGTATCATCTCAATAATTTAGGGTAGGGACAGCCCAATGGGCTGTCCCTACGGGAAAAACACACTACTTTCCCCCGATATTTTGAGCTGATACGTGTAAATTTTGTCCCCGATAACAAACTAACTTATTAAAAAAGATAGGAGAAAACTCGTGTCAAAGAAATTTGGTTTTATATTTAGTGTAATAATGCTGCTCAGTTTGCTGATAACGCCACTGGCAGCCGCACAGGGTCCGGCATTTGACGGCACTGCTGCCGAGGAAGAAGGGTATTGGTATTCTCGATACAATTTGGGCAGTTTAGTGTTTCGCTCCGCTTTGGGCGACACCTTTATGCCCGAAAAAGATATGGTGATGCAATTGGTGAAAATGGTCGATGCCAATCCCGATGACGGAGACACAGCCGCGCCGCCTACCAACGTGGCTTTGCTAAAATCGGTGTACGCCAGCGGCGACCCACATTACATTACCCAATTCAACCCCGATGATTTCGGCACCCAGCGCTGGGACCCCGCCAGCTTCGATACCACCGTGACCACCCGCGCGCTGGGCTGGACAATTATGAAAGAAGCGGAATGGGCAAAACAGTTCCATGTGGATTTCCATTTCGGGACAGTCAATGACAACTTTGGCGCGCAACAACGCTTTGGCGGAATGATGCTGAATGTCGAAGCGAAAATGCAGCTTCAATATGCCGCACAGATGCTCAAAAATGATGCCGGTCTGTATGCCAATAGCGATGGCACGGTAGATTATGGCGGCAACTGGGTAATGCTGTCTGCCTTCAGCAATGTTGGCTCATTGGCAATGATGGACGCCGTGCCGCACAGCACGCAGAATCGCTACCGCGATGATAACGCTTCGATGATGTTCCTCGGCGCGGCAGATATGCTGTACGGGGCGCTGGCAAACCGCACCCCTGCCGACGTGGATGAAACTTCGCTGGCAATTCAGGGATTGACATGGTTCGCCGCACACGCCACCAACGCCGACCACAAAGCTGCCGCGATTGCCAAAATTTCAACCTTCGGCGATGCACTGGCTGCCGGAAGTTATGGCACCGCCACCGAGCAAGCAGCGGCAATTCGCGGGCTGGTAGAAGCCTACCGCGCCAGTGGCGACAGCAAATATCTAGATGCCGCCGCCAACAACTTTAATGCGCTCTCTGGCAGTTACGATGCCACCAACAACGTTTTTAGCAGCCAAAGCAGCTACACCATCGACAACATTGCCACCATCTTTGGCGCACTGAACACCCTGAAAATCCACGCCGGTGACAGCGTTGACCAAACCGCCGTCGAAGATGTTTTCACCAATTTCTACGAAAACGCGGTTGATAAAAGCGGTCTCCTGCAATCTGCGCCGCCCATCCCTGTTGCTAAAGGCAAATTTGAGCAAGATGAACCGACAATCTTCTACAGCTATCCTGGCATGCCTGCTCCGCCGATGGCGGGCGGTGACTTCGGCGTTGCGCCGGTGTTCGCCGCAGAAATTGCCTTTGACGGCACCCACTGGAGTGTAACCAACGCCCGTTTTGATACCGCCGGGGCAATGCACGCTTCCAACGAATTCATCTGGTTCCATAACGATGAAGTGGATGGCTTCCCGGTTATTAAAGAAAATGCAATGATGGCTGCACCGGCAGCGCTCCCCGTTACCGGTGGCGAAACATCATCCCCGTTGAATTTGCATCTGTTGCTGGCAATTGCCGGACTGGCGCTCATCGGTGGCGGTGTGCTGGCAAAACAAGTTGCCGGTTTGAAAGGATAGTCCGATGCAGTCACCCACTCACCCCAAGAAACATCCGTCGTGGCTGTGGCTAGTGGTAATGGTAACTGGGTTGAGTGTGCTGCTCGCCGGGTGTGGCGGTTCTGCCGCCACCCCGGTGGTGGTGCAAGCGCCCACGGCGACAGCAACCCACACGCTCCCCACCGCGACATCTGTTCCACCCACGGTAACGCCGGCACCGCCGACCGCAACCGCGACATCCAACCCCACCCGCACGCCAACGTTGGCTCCCACAGACACCGCTGCCAGCACCGCATCGCTGCCTGCTGCCACAGAGGAACTCACAGCCGTAACAAATGGCAACCTCAGTTTTGCCGCAGATATTCAACCCATTTTCACAGAACGCTGCATTAAATGCCATTCTGGTGAAAACGCCCCCCGCGGATTGCATCTGGACTCGTATGATGGAGCTATCGCCGGGGGAACATATCGTAAAGTCATTGAGCCGGGGTCATCTGCCGACAGTCAACTGGTCAAACGCATTACCGGCGAAACGACCCCCCGCATGCCTTTTGACGGACCGCCTTTTTTGGACGATGACCAAATCGCGCTGATTATCACCTGGATTGATGTCGGTGCGCCCGATAATTAGAGGATTTGAAAACCGGGACGAAGGTGAACACAGATTTGCCACAGATAAAAGCATTTTCCCCGTAGGGGCGCAGCAACGTTGCGCCCTTACAAATCCCCCACCCGCTCCACCAGCATTTCCCACCAATCGTCATCACCCGGCACGTGGAAAAGGTGCGTTTCCCCGCGCGCATCCGACGCGCCCAGCCCCGCCGCCACCGGCTCGGTGTGCGGGTCAGACGCCAACCTCTGCGCCACCACCGATTCCAGCCGCCGGGATGAGCGGATAATCAGTACGCGGTCAACCTCCGCCGCCGGGTTTTCCAGCGAAAAATCCACATGCCAGCGCAGGGTTT
>CAYZQQ010000430.1:0-3176 GCA_964480075.1 uncultured Anaerolineaceae bacterium | reverse complement strand
GCAGCGAGCGGATGGGCAACAAAATTCGCAAAGCGCAAAAGAAAAAAGTGCCGTATATGCTCGTCATCGGCGACAAAGAAATGGAAGCGGGCGCGGTGGCGGTTCGTCTGCGCAGCGGCGACGACCTCGGCGCAATTGCTGTGGATGAATTCATCGCCAGGGCGCAAAAAGCCATTGCAGAGAAAGCGGTGGTGTGATTTTACAAAAAGAGCATCTCTGTTTATAGTGACTTCAAAAAGAGATGCCCCTCAGACCTTATGACTTCTGATACTTTGGATTATTGCCAAAAAAATATTTCTCTGATGCTCAAACGCTCGCAAACAAAAGTTATTTTCCCCTTAATTACATGGGGCTTGTTGCGTGTGTACCAAGAAACAGATAAAACGCAATTCAGCAATAGTGAAATAAAAACCGCTTACGAAGATGCCGTACGAGCAATTGTTGAATATCTTGGTTATGGTTTACATGTGGGGGGTAAATATTACGATGCTTATCCTTCTCGCAACCTTCCCAAATATGGCGTATTACACAGTACCAGATTAAATTCGTACCAACTTGCACAGGAATACATTGCTGAATCCTCCAATTTACTGCACTGGATACCGAAACAAATACAATGCCACATAGAAAAAAAATTAGGTGACATCCCAAAACTTAAGAACAGAACTTACAGAGTGGCGTTGTCTAACGACAAAAAAGACTTTCTGTCTTTTATCAACAAATACATCAACAAAAACCCAACTAATTTTGAGGTTTTTAGTTTTGCCGTTATCAAAATTCATTTAGAGAAGTTTGCTTGTAAGATTTATCGAGATTCTCGAACATCTGCCAACGACAATGGTATTGACCTATCCACAAACTTTGGTGTTGTGTATCAAATCAAAAAACTTAAGGTAACATCTCAATCTATGGCAGATACAATTTACACAGAATTGTCATCAAATTTTGATACAGCACGCTTGCAAGATGGAAATATCGTGTTGATAATTGATGATATTTCAAAAGATATAAAACAATATCTGATTAATATGAAAATTCAATCCCTTAGCAAACAAGATATATTGCAATTATCAGAACAATTTGAAGAAGAGGAAGATAGGGAAAAGGTTTTACGAATTATTTTTGATGAATTCCGTCGTGAATATTCTAGCGACATAAAATGATGTTTGTTTTTTGCGAGGACACATGACCATAAAATCGGATTTTTGGATTGAGAAAATGGCACGCGAACACGGTATGATTGAACCGTATGTGGACGCTCAAAAACGCGAGGGGATGATTTCGTTCGGACCGTCATCGTATGGGTATGATATTCGGGTGGCGGATGAATTTAAGATTTTCCACAATGCCCATGCGACCATCGTTGACCCGAAAGATTTCGACCACAACTCGTTCATTGAGTTTAAAGGCGATATTTGCACCATTCCGCCCAATTCTTTCGCGCTGGCGCGCAGTGTGGAATATATGCGTATGCCGCGCAATGTGACGGGGGTGGTACTGGGCAAAAGCACGTATGCTCGCTGTGGCATTGTGACCAATTTTACGCCGCTGGAAGCCGGGTGGGAAGGACATATTACCATCGAAATTAGCAATACCACCCCCCTGCCCGCCCGCATTTACGCCCACGAAGGCATTGCCCAAATTTTGTTTTTTGAAAGCGACGAGGCATGCAAAACCAGTTATGCCGACCGCAAAGGCAAGTATCAGGGGCAAAAAGGGATTACGCTGCCCAAACTGTAATTTTTGCAAACAAAAAGGAGACGACATTTATGTGTCGTCTCCTTTTTTATTCGCCTCGGTTAATTAGTTAAACAGGTTGTCCAACCGTTGCTGGATCATCGGTTTTGGCGCCGCGCCGACCATTTGGTCTGCCACATCTCCGTCTTTGACGAACAGCATGGTGGGGATACCGCGCACACCATATTTCATCGCCCACTGCGGGTTTTCATCGGTGTTTACTTTGGCAACCACAATTTTATCGCCATATTCTTTTGCCAAATCTTCCAATATGGGTGCAACCAAACGGCAGGGACCGCACCAGGGCGCCCAAAAATCTACAATGACCGGCGTACCGGATTTTAGAACTTTCTCTTCAAATTCTGCGTCTGTTACGTGAATAATATTATCCATCTGAAATACTTCTCCTTAATGACTGTTTCGGTTCATTACTATATTGACGTGCATCCAAATAAATTCTTACCTTTTCTTGACGAATGTTATAACGAGTTTTAAAGAATTGTCAACTCTCATTCGAAGATTCTACACCTGTGGATGCCACCGGGTCTTCTTCTGCGGTAATTAACGCCACCGAAGCCACGGTATCGCCTGTGTACAGCCGCATCACCCGTGCGCCTCGGGTCGCCCGTCCCAGCAATGGAATTTGGCTCACGTTGGTGCGAATCATCTTCCCGTCACTGGAAATGAGCGAAATATCCTCGTTGCCCATTACCACGTGCATATCAATGATGGGTCCCGTAATTTCCGGCGCCCGGTCGAGTGTCCGCACCCCCAGCCCATACCGCGATTGGCGCTTATATTGCTCGACGGGCGTGCGTTTACCCAATCCGCTGGCGGTGACCACCAACACTTGCCCGTTGGGTGCAATCACGTCCACCCCGGAGAGCGCATCATCTTCCGCTAATCGCATCGCGTTAACTCCTGTGGCGGTGCGTCCCATCACGCGGACATCCGTTTCCGCAAACCGAATTGCCTGCCCGTTTTGGCTCACCAAAATTAAATCATCGTTGCCGGTGGTCAGTTTTACCCACCGCAACGCATCGTCATCATCCAAACTGAGGGCAATCAATCCACTGGGACGGACGGCGGCGAAAGAGGGGATGGCTACCCGCTTGATTTTTGCATTTTGCGTAACCATGGTCAAATAGTCGGCGTGCTCAAACGATGATACGGCGATGGCAGCGGTAATTTTCTCAGTGGGATTGATGTTAATTAAATTGACGACCGAAATGCCTTTGGCGGTGCGTCCGGCATCGGGAATGCGCCATGCTTTCTCAGAATACACTTTGCCGCGGTCACTAAAATACAAAATGGTATCATGCGTGCTGGCGGCAAACAACACCGCCACATCGTCTTCATCGCGGGTGGTCATCCCCGTTACACCGCGTCCACCGCGTCCCTGCCGCCGATAGGTGGCGCTGAGAACTCGTTTGATGTAC
>CAYZQQ010000429.1:0-3192 GCA_964480075.1 uncultured Anaerolineaceae bacterium | reverse complement strand
TTGCAGAGAAAAGTCTTGACACGGAAATATTTTTTTGGTATAATGTGACCGTTCACATCTTTACTCCCATTGATTTATTATCGTTGCAAAGTTGCATTGAGTTTTGGAAATATATTTTTTAATCGCGCGTGTGAACGTTCACGCATTTAGGGAGACAAATATGCCACTCCAGAAACGAGCGACCATCAAAGATGTCGCCGCTCGTGCCAACGTGTCGTACCAAACGGTGTCGCGGGTCATCAACAATAGTGACCGAGTGAGCAATGCGACCCGCAGCCGGGTACTGGCGGCAATCGAAGACCTAAACTATCGCCCCAGTTTAGCAGCGCGAAGCTTACCCGGACAACACTCGTTTGTCATTGGGTTTATTGTACCATACACCCCTGAATATCTCATTCGCGACCCAAACTTGCTGGGGCAAATTAGCGGTGCAGATACCGAAGCCTGCAAACACGGGTACAATCTTCTTCTTTCCACGGCTGGAAATTCAACGTCTGGCGTAGAGGCATATGAGCGGTTTGTGCGCAATAAAGTGGCAGATGGCGCGCTGGTGGTTGAAACGGCTGCCAGTATACTTGGAGATTCATTGCTGGAAAAACAAAATTATCCGTATGTGACGCTGGGGTACGACCCCGGCAATCCCGAAGGATATATTGTACACAATGATGATTTTGGCGGCGCCCAAAAAGCCACTGCATACCTGCTGGCACAAGGGCATCGGCGCATCGGAATCATTAACGGACCGTCGATGGGTGCGGTGGCAACTATGCAACATCGTGTGGAAGGATACCAGCAAGCATTGGCAGATGCCGGGGTGCTCTACCGTCCCGAATTGATGACCTATGGCGATTATACCCGTCACAGTGGCGAAGCAGCGACCCGGCAATTGATGGCGCTCGATGCGCCACCCACTGCTATCTTCGCGTTGAACGACCGGATGGCATTGGGCGCAATACGGCAATTGGGTCAAATGAGGTTGCGGGTACCGCACGATGTGGCGGTTATTGGCTTTGATGATATTTCCACCGCCGCCGATTTCAACCCGGCGCTCACCACGGTACGTCAACCCAGCCGCACCATCGGTGAAATGGCGGCAGATTTACTTTTCAAACTTATCAACGATGAACCGGTTTCTCTGCGGGAAATTGTTTTGCCCGCAGAGTTAATCATTCGTCAATCCGCTTAAGGGAGGTGATGCCAGACAGAAACGGATGAAAGCAAGAAAGCGCAGGGAGAAAGCCTGCGCCTTCAAATCGACAATGAAACGGTGCGACCCAAAATCATTGTCAATATTAAATTATACCACAATTAACCAAAAGAAAGGAAGAGAAGATGAATCGTATAACCAAACTATTGGCTGCCATGTTGATGCTTGCCACCGTCGCGATTGTCGCGGCGCAGTGCGGCGCTCAACCAACACCCGAAACTGTGACCGTAATTCAAACCGTGGAAAAAACGGTCATTCAAACCGTGGAAAAAACGGTCATTCAAACCGTGGAAAAGGAAGTCATCAAAACGGTTGAAGTGCAAAAAGAGGTTATCAAAAACGTTCAACCCGTCATTTACAACAGTAACGCCAGCGACCCTGAACCTCGCAAAGTTGATGATGAACTGGTGAAAATGTTCGAAGACGCCAATCCCGAATATCCCGTTCAGCACTCCATTGTCAATCACGAAGACTTTAAACAAGCCATCCGCGCCTATCTTGTTGCCGACCCGTCCCCCGATGTGCTGACATGGTTCGCCGGTAACCGTGCCCGCTTCTTTATCGACAAAGGGCTTATCATGGACATCAGCGACCTGTGGCAGAATGAGGGCTGGAACGACTCCTACCCCAAAGGCTTCCGCGCCCTGTCAGAAGTTGACGGCAAAGCGTACTTTGTGCCATCAAACTATTATTGGTGGGCAATTTTCTATCGAAAATCGGTGTTTGAAGCAAACAACATCACCCCGCCAAAAACGTGGGACAACCTGCTTTCTGCGTGTGATACCCTCAGCGCCAACGGCATCATCCCCATCACCATTGGCACAAAATATCGCTGGACAGCCGCCGGGTGGTTTGATTACCTGAATATGCGCGTCAATGGTCCGGAGTTCCACCGCGATTTGATGTTAGGTAAAGAAAGCTATACCGACCCCCGCGTGAAAAATGTGTTCGTAAAATGGAAAGAATTGTTTGACCACAAATGTTTCATCGATAATCCCGCTGCGTACAGTTGGCAAGAAGCCATTGACCCCTTTAACCAAGGCGATGCCGCAATGTACCTCATCGGGCAATTTATTATGGACAGCGTCGCGCCGGAAGTAAAGGACGATGTTGACTTCTTCCAATTCCCCATTATTGACCCCAGTGTTTCCATTGGCGAAGATGCGCCTGCCGACGGCTACTTTATTTCTGCCAAAGCGCAAAATCCTGAAGGCGCGAAGAAATTCCTCGCCTTCCTAGGCAGTAAAGAAGCGCAAACCCTCGTGGCAAAAGAGATGGGCAGATTGGTTACCAATACCGAAGTTGACCGCAACCTCTATGGTCCTATGGAACAAAAAGGGTTGGATATGCTCAATACCGCCGACCTCGTGATGCAGTTCTACGACCGCGACACCACCCCGGAAATGGCAGACGAAGGCATGAACGGGTTTATGGCATTCTGGGACAATCCCGGCGACATTGACGCTATTTTGGAACAACTGGAAACCAAACGCCAAGAATTGTTTGTTAATACCCAATAAAACTAAATGATGGCGACACATACGGACGGGGCTTTCCCTGTCTGATGTGTCGCCATAGAGTGTACTCTTGGAGAGAAAAATGGCTGTTACATCTCCGCGCACGCCACGTAAACGAAAAATTAATTGGACACCCTATCTATTTGTTGCCGCCCCGTTGGCGCTGTATTTGGTCTGGATTATCGGTCCAATGCTTTACACATTCTACCTCAGTGTAACCAACTGGGATGGCATTTCTCCCGACATGAAGTACATCGGGCTGAGCAATTTTCAATCGCTGTTTGCCGGTTTGGGAAAACCCATCCCTTCGGCGTTCCAGTACTCACTGGTAAATAACCTGCGCTGGTTACTGATATTTATCACCGTGCCGGTATCCATTGGATTGGCGTTGGCGGTGATGCTCAACCGCGAACTGCGGGGCGATCGCTGGTTCAAAGTCGCCATCTTCCTGCCGCAAGTGTTGTCATT
>CAYZQQ010000428.1:0-3193 GCA_964480075.1 uncultured Anaerolineaceae bacterium | reverse complement strand
AAACCATTATGGTTTTCGGGCAGATGAACGAACCCCCCGGCGTGCGTCTGCGCGTGGCGTTGACCGGGCTGACGATGGCGGAATATTTCCGCGATGAAGGGCGCGACGTGCTGCTTTTCATCGATAACATTTTCCGCTTTGTGATGAGCGGCTCGGAAGTGTCGGCACTGCTGGGACGTATGCCCAGCGCGGTGGGCTACCAGCCATCGCTGGGGACAGAAATGGGCGAGTTGCAGGAACGCATCACCTCAACCACCAAAGGCTCCATCACCTCAATGCAAGCCGTATATGTGCCCGCCGACGACTACACCGACCCCGCGCCGGTGACCACCTTCGCTCACTTGGATGCAACCATTTCATTGGAACGCTCCATTTCCGAACAAGGAATTTACCCCGCCGTAGACCCGTTGGGTTCCACCAGCCGTATTCTCGACCCGCAAATTGTCGGCGAAGAACACTATAATGTTGCCCGGCAAGCCCAAAGCGTGTTGCAGCGATACCGCAACCTGCAAGACATCATCGCTATTTTGGGGATTGACGAACTTTCCGACGAAGATAAATTAATTGTGGCTCGCGCGCGTAAAATCCAACGCTTCTTCTCTCAACCATTCTTTGTTGCCGAGACATTCACTAATATTCCCGGTCGCTATGTTTCACTGGAAGATACCATTAAAGGATTCCGCATGATTTTGGACGGTGAACTGGACGAAATCCCCGAACAAGCATTTATGATGTGTGGCGGGATTGATGAAGTGTTTGAAAAAGCCAAGAGTCTGTAGGTAGATAGTGGAGGGTCTGTATGCCCATAAAACTGGAAATTGTCACCGTAGAACGGGTGCTGTTCAGTGAAGATGTGGATATGGTCATTGCACCCGGTACCGAAGGGGTGATGGGAATTTTACCAAACCACGCTTCATTGCTCACCGCACTGAATTATGGCGAATTGGTTGTTCGCAAACAAGGCGAAGATGACCAATCGTTTGCCATCGGTGGCGGGTTTATGGAAGTGTTGCCCAATAAGGTGACGGTGCTGGCTGATGTGGCTGAACATGCCGATGAAATCAACGTTCAACGAGCCCAAGAAGCCAGAGACCGTGTAAAAGATATTATCGATTCAGGTAATCTGTCAGTGGATGATATGGTCAGAGCCGAAGCCGCCATTCGCCGGGCGATGATTCGCATCAAAGTTGGGCGAAAACGACGGAAGCAACGCCCACTGTCAGGCGAGTAATTTGCGCTGAATGCGAAATAACGATTAAATATGGGGGTTAGAAGCAGATTTGTTTCTAACCTTTATTTTCTGATGGAAACTCAATGTTGCTGGAGATATAATGTTCGAGAAGCAGATTGGCATCGATTTAGGTACCGTAAATATTTTGGTGTATGTAAAAGGGCGGGGCATTGTCTTTAAAGAACCGTCCATTGTGGCGATTTCCGTAAAAGACGGAAAACCTGTTGCGGTGGGCAAAGAAGCTCTGGAAATGCTGGGGCGAGTCCCCGACACCATCGAAGTAGCGCGCCCGCTGCGCGAAGGCGTTATCGCCGATTACTGGGTTACCGAAGCAATGCTGCGCTATTATGTGCGCCAAATTGTGGGGCGTTATCGGCTGTTTGCCCCGGAATTGATGGTGAGTATTCCGGTGGGCGTTACCAGCGTTGAACGCCGCGCCGTGGAAGACGCTGCTCGCAAATCTGTGGGGAAAAATGCCTTCACCATCGAAGAACCACTCGCCGCCGCTATCGGGGCGGGAATGCCCATTGATACGCCGACGGGCAATATGGTACTCGACATCGGCGGTGGCACCAGCGAAGCCGCAGTGGTTGCCATGAACGGTATTGTCACCTCAAACTCGGTGCGGGTCGGCGGGTTGAAATTCGATGAGGAAATTGCCGCGTATGTACGCCGAAAATACAATCTCATCATTGGCGAACAAACTGCCGAACAAGTGAAAATAGAGTTGGGGAGCGCTTTACCATTGGATGATGACCTGTCGATGGAAGTAAAAGGGCGCGACCAGATTGCCGGTTTACCGCGCACCATAACGCTCACCACGCAAGAAGTGACCGAAGCGCTGAACGAACCGTTGGCGACGGTCGTCGGTATGGTAAAAAGTGTGCTGGAAAAAACACCGCCGGAACTTTCATCAGATATCATTGACCGGGGGATGATTATTACAGGCGGTGGCGCGCTGTTGCGCAATGTTGATAGATTGTTGACCCGTGAAACCGGCGTGCCGTGTTATGTGGCAGATAACCCGATGGGATGTGTCGCACTGGGAGCCGGTCAGTCCCTTAAAATTCGGCAGGCGTTGGAGCGGGCTCGCGCTTACGAATAGCGGATAACAACGCGCAAAATAAAAAACCGCCCGTAGCGTTTCTGCGGGCGGTTTTAGGTTTAACCCGATGCTATTATCACTGGCAGTAATAGGTCATTTTTTGCAGATGCGCAATTGGATCGATGTTCTGTACTTTTACTTCCGGCGGTACCGACAGCACAATGGGAGCATAATTTAGAATTGCTCGTACGCCGGCTTCAATTAGTTTTTCTGTGGTTTTCTGCGCCACATTTACCGGAACAGCTAATATTGCAATGCGAATATCTGCTTCTGCGATGGCTTCTACCATTTGAGTGCTGTTTTGTACCATCACCCCATTCAGTTGTGTGCCGATTTTCCTCGGGTCGCTATCAAATAATAAGGCAATGTGAAACCCTTTTTGGGCAAATCCCCCATAATGCGCCAAGGCGTGCCCCAAATCACCGACGCCAACTAGCGCCACGTTCCACATAATATCAAGATTAAGGATGCTTTTTAGCTGGTCTCGCAAAAATTCAATATGATAACCGGTTCCCTGCTTGCCAAATTCACCAAAATGAGACAAATCTTTGCGAATTTGAGCGGAACTGAACCCCAGACGAGTTGCCAATTCTTGTGAGGAGGTAATTTCTTTGCCTTCACCCTGCAATCGTGCCAATACTCGGAGATAGAGTGGTAACCGCCCGACAACAATATCCGGTACCAACTTCTGATATTTTGGTGATGTAGAATCTACCATAAACGCACCCTGACCCGTTTTTAATAATATAAACGCTACTATGTGATAATAATATCACAAAAATAAGATGTATGCAATTGTTTAGACCATAATTTTGCACAAAATTATGGGGTTTCTATTAGGTTAGTGCAAAAAGTCC
>CAYZQQ010000427.1:0-3211 GCA_964480075.1 uncultured Anaerolineaceae bacterium | reverse complement strand
CTCTCGCCCGCTGCACTGAAGTTGGGGCAGCCGTTCACCCTGACACTCTTTTGGCAAGCGATGCAGGTAATGGATGAGGAATATCCTGCCGATGTGTCGGTTCAAGCGTTTTTGGGTGAAAATCGAGTTTTGTTGAAAAATGGCGCGCCTGTCAGCGGCACCCGCCCGATACCGTCGTGGCGTCCCGGTGAGGTGATTGTGGATGCATGGCCGCTGATATTGCCCGCCGATGTGCCCGTGCCATCCGCGTTGCGGCTGGATGTGAATCTGTTCAACCCAGATACGCTAACGCCGTGGCAATCGCAAAATTTGGATGGCACAGACGCTCCGGGCAAAATTGCGATGCTGCGGGTTGTGCCGAATGTATGGCAACCATATCGGGGTGATACCCCATTGAAGGTCACCTTCGGCGACACTATCCGGCTGGATGGGAAAACGCAAATCCGCAGTGTTGATGGACAATCGCTGGATGTGACGCTTTTCTGGCACGCGCTCGCCCCGCTTTCGGAAGATTATACCGCGTTTGTGCATTTGGTTGCGCCTGATGGGTCATTGCTGGCGCAGAGCGATGTGCAACCGGCAAATGGACTTTACCCGACCTCGGTATGGCAGCCGGACGACATGGTGCAGAGTTTCCACCGCCTCGTTTTGCCAGCCGATTTACCTGCCGGGAAATACACCCTGTTGGTGGGGCTGTATCGTCCCGGCGATTGGGTTCGGCTGGCGGCGCGGGATGGCGTGGGTGCGACCCTGCCGGACGATGCCGCACCAGTTGGTGTGCTTCAGTTTCCATAATGTAACATTGAACGGATGATTGCATGCAACAATCGCGAACTTCTCATCGCAAATATTTTTGGTACTGGTGGGCAATAGTTGGAATAATCGTACTGTTGGCGTTTGCGCTTCGGGTGCATCAATGGCTCACGCTAGAGTTTCATCGAGATGAATTTTACTCAATGCTGGCTATTCAAATGATAGCCCAAAAGGGCGTGCCGATTCTCCCGTCGGGAATGTTTTACGAACACGGCATTCTTTTTTCGTATTTAGGCGCTGTATTTACGAAGTTGGCAGGTGACACACCACTGGTTATGCGTTGGGTTAGTGTATTGCCGGGTACATTGGCAGTGGTAAGTTTGTGGGCTATTGGGCGACGAATGTTTCGCTCACCGTGGGCGGGGTTGCTTGCCGCGCTGGCACTGGCGTTTGACCCCCAATCGGTGGTGTGGAGCGGGCGGGCGCGAATGCTTATTTTAGCGCAGCTATTTGTGCCATGGGTGGTGTACGGCGTATGGTGGAGCGTGCGCCCCCGCAAAAAGGTCAGACATCGCCTGGCGGTTTGGGGCGGTTATTTACTATTATTGCTATCGCATCTATCGGCGATTGTGCTGCTACCGGGTATTGTTGCCGGATGGATAGCCCTGCTTTTTGTTGACTCGGATGTGCGCGTGCGACAGTGGCTGCGCCAATATGTCCCGTGGCGAGAAATAGTGGCGGTGGCGGTAAGCGTCGGCATAGCGCTGGGCCTCGGCGCAGTTGGTCAATTACCCAGTTCTTCACGTATCAGCAATGCCGGAATTCCCCCTTGGTTGCGGATAGTAATGCCGGGAGGCGGGTTTGTCGCTAATCCACTGACAAGCCATCCACTTCCATTTTGGCGCTTCTGGATTACCGGGCCGGCGGCGGTATTTTTGGGATTTTCAGCAATGGGCGCAGCGATCTTGTGGTACCGGCGACCGCAACATCACGCTGCAACCGGTAGCGCATGGCTTTATCTGCTGGCTGTTTTAGGAGGAATGGCGATTGTTTGGGGGGAGGGTGTTGATGTTCAGTGGCAGCGGGGGCGATATTTGACAGCCTTGGTTTTCCCGCTGATATTCTTGCTCGGCGCGCAAAGTGTAGTTTGGGCGGGCGAGCTCTTGCCCCCCTTCTGGCAAAAAATGTGGTTGAGCGCGGGAGTGATACTGGTTGTCGCCATATTTTTGCCGACTTTACCCTCACTTGTGGATAATATTGGTCCCGGACATATGCGTTATGATTTAGCATCGGCATTTGTGAAAGACCATTGGCAAAACGGCGACCGTATTATGTCAGAACATCCTGCCGCAACATATTTGTATTTACATCAAAACGATTTATATTTGGCTCCCGATAGAGATTTGATATTACAACTGAATGGGCAATGGGTAGATCGATACACCGGCAGTAACTTGGTGTCCACCACCGATGAACTTATGCAACAATTTAATCAGCCGGGGCGCTTGTGGGTAATTGGCAGTGAAAGCCGCATATTTAACGATATGCCACCGGAAATGTTGCAACAGATGTTGTGGCGAATGAACAAAGTATATTATTCTTATGGCGTATGGTCGCTGGTCAGCCGGGACGATGGTTGGCAGTTGGCGGATGCGCCGGCAATAATCACCGATAACACGTTTGAAAATGGAACGGTATTACGGGGGTATACCGCACAAACATTAAATCGTCAGTTGGTGCGTTTGACGCTCTTTTGGCATCCAACAGCTGATGCCGGAAGCTGGAAAGTATTTTCGCATTTGCGAGATAGCAACAACCAAACAATAGCACAGTCTGACCATTGGCTGTATCATCGGGCATTGAGTGAGACTAAATGGCAAAAACTTTTGCCGCAAGTAGACTTGTTTCGAGATGGCGTGCAATTATTTTTGCCGCCGGATTTGCCTGACGGTACCTATCGATTGCTCATCGGTTTTTATAATCCTGACAATTGGCAGCGACTGGGAGTAAAAAATGACCAATCCGGCGAATCGGCGGTTCAACTGTTCATTTTCGCCGTGACTGGCAATGGCATTGAGGTAATACATTCGCCATGACTATTTTAACCGCTTCTAATAAGAAACCGTCACTGCCCTTTGAGATTAATGTTCCTCGGTGGTGCGCCGCAGGGATAGTTTTTTTGACGGCAATCTTCCCCCGAATCTTAAATTTAGGAGTATTTACTGCGCCCGACGAGCAATTTATTTGGCAGGCGGTCAATCGATTTGCGTTAGCGTTGCAAACCGGGAACTTCGCCGGGACTGCGACAATTATCTACCCCGGCGTGCCGTTAATGTGGATTGAAACAATGGAGGCATGGGGTCAGTATGGCTGGGCACGGCTATTACATCAGCCGGTCACGTTAGCCGCCGTGCTGGGCATGGATACGCCACTGGCAATGCTGGGCGAAAAACGATTG
>CAYZQQ010000426.1:0-3215 GCA_964480075.1 uncultured Anaerolineaceae bacterium | reverse complement strand
ATTGATAGTATTGCGCGCGGAAAGATTGTGTCAATTTTGCCAGCCCTTTTACGGGGCGTTCCTTCGCTTTTTGGCTCAAAAAGTCGGCAATGGGGGCATATTTCTGCGCCAGCGGGGTGATGCCCCACCCCACCGTATCCAGTTCCACCCGTTCTTCGGCAATTTCGGTGATAAAACTATCCTGCTCCAAAAATTGCAGTCCTTCGTAAATTTCAAGAAAGTGGTCGATATTGAAATTTGAAATGACGGTGTGGGTGGTCAGCACTAGATTTTTGTGTTCTTTTTGGAGACGTTTCAGTTCCTGCCACGTTTGCATGGCTTTTTTCCAGTTGCCCGGAACCATACGGATAGCGTCATGTTCCGCTTCCAGCGCGTCCAAACTGAGATTAATGCCGATGTTTGATTTTGGCGCACCGGCGCAGATTCGGTCCACCTGATCCACAATTCGGCGGGTGAGAATGCCGTTGGTGGGGATGGTGATGACGGCGGGGCGGGAATGTTTGTATGCCGACAGCGCCATTTCGGCGGTGTCGGAGCGGAGGAACGGTTCGCCGCCGGTGAAGGTATAATAGAGGGGCCCGCGTCCGATGCCGGCGAAAATTTTATCCCATTCTTCGAGCGAAAGGTCGTCATTGGGTTTGCGCCACACATCGCAGGTTTGGCATTTGGAATTGCAGCGATAGCTCACGCTGACCACAATGCTAAAAGGCATCAGGTGCGGAAAGCCGAATTTTCGGTAGCTCCAATAGAGGGGAATTTTGGGGAGAAGACCCAGCATAATTGCTATATTCCTTCGTGAAAACGTGAAACGTGATGTGTGAATTGGATTTCACGCATCACGTTTCACGTATCACATCTTCAATTTAATTTGCCGTCGGTGCGGTTTCTCGCTTGCCGATGCCCGCCAGCATTGCCAGCGCAGTGTGGGCATAATAGGGAAATCGTGCCCATGTATCTTTGCGGGTGGCAATCCGCAGCACCCGTTTGGGGCGCAGATAAAATCGGCGGTGCGCTTCGTGCCATTTGCGCTCCACCACTTCGGCATCCAAATCACCAAAAGAAAAGAGCGCTTTATCTTCTTGAATGGCGAGCTGGTCCCAATTGCCCGGTTTCACCAACCCCTCTTTTTGCAGGGTATCCCACATTTCGGTGCCGGGGTACGGCGTTGCCATCAAAAAATGCGCCAAATCGGGGTCCAGTTCCAGCGCGAGCCGGGTGGTTTTTTCCATAGATTCTTCAGTTTCGCCGGGCATCCCGTAAATGAAAAAACCCATCGTTTGCAGTTTGGCGGCTTTTGACCATTTGATGGCGTTGCGCACCATATCCACCGTCTGCCCCTTTTTGATGACCTTCCGCAGCACGTCGTTATCGCCGCTTTCAATGCCGAAGCCCACCCGTTTGCAGCCCGCTTCTTTCATCAATTGAAAAAGTTCGGCATCGGTGTTGTTGACTTTCATGCCGTGAATGGTCACCCACGGAATATGGTTCAAATTGTTGTCAATCAACGCGCGGCAAAGCGCTTTGGCGCGGTCGCGGTCCAAATTCCAAATATCATCTGTCACGCCGATTTCGGTCGCGCCCAAATCCTCCACCAGCCAGCGCCATTCGGCGATGACGTTTTCCACGCTGCGCCCGCGCCACGTGTCGCCGGTGATGGGTTTGGAGCAGTAGGTGCATTTGTAGGGGCATCCCCGGCTGGTGACGATGGTGTAGGCGCGCGCGTTCGGGTTCAGTCCATCGGTGAGCGGATTGAGATTGGTGTAGCGGTCAATTTTGAAAAGATGGTGCGCCGGAAAGGGGATTGCGTCCAAGTCCTGCGCCAGCGGGCGGTCAGGATTATGGCGGATTTTTCCATCCATATCCCGCCATGACAGCCCCAGAATGTCACTCATATGCTCCATTTTGAAAAAGCGGGGAAGGTCATCCTCCTGCACCATACCGGAATCTTTCTCCAGTGCCGCCAGAATTTCGATGATGGTGACTTCGGCTTCGCCGCGCACCACCAAATCCACCGCCGGTTTTTCCATCGATTCGTGGGGCATCAGCGTGAGATGCGGGCCGCCCAAAATGGTAATCGCACCAAATTTTTTGGCGGTGGCGGCTTGCTCCCATGCGCTGGGGATGAGCGGGGTGGGCGCAGAAATGCCGACCACATCATACGTTTCGCACTGCAAATGTTGCTCAAAGGTTTCAGATTCTTCTTCAACCGCCGCATCCCAGATGGTGACATCATAGCCGTGCGCCAGCAACGCCCCCGCCAGATAGCCCAATCCCATGTGAATGTGTTTGCGGCTATTCCAAACGCCGGATTCCGGACTGGCAAGCAAAATTCGCATGTTGCCCCCTAAATGCCCGCTTCGGAGCGAATTGCTTTTTTCAGCTCGGTTTTTTCTTTGGACGGGAAGATGGTTTTCCACGCAACTTTGAAGGTGCGTTTCCAGTTAATCCAGAAATCTTTGCGCATCAGCGTCATCAAAATGCGGTGCGGGCGCAGATAAAAGCGGCGATAGGCTTCTTTCCATTTCCGCTCAATCATTTCGGCGGGCATACCGGGCATTTCATACCGGGCGCGACCGTCGAAGAAGACGTAATCTTCCCAACTGTTGAGCAGTAAATTCCCCTGCCGTTTGGCGATTTCATACACCTTTGTGCCGGGGTACGGGGTCATCATGCTGAAATTGGCGATGAGCGGGTCAACTTCGCAGGCGAATTTGATGGTTTCTTCCATGCTTTCTTCGGTTTCACCGGGCAAGCCGATGATGAAGAAGCCGATGGTTTCCAGCCCGACCGCTTTGGCGTTTTTGAACGCCTGCCGGATGGTGTCGTGGTCAATTTTCTTGTCGATGGAGAGGAGCACGTCGGGGTCGCCGCTTTCCACCCCGAAGGCGGTGCGTTTCAGCCCGGCGGCTTTCATGCGCGCCAGTACTTCTTTCGTCGCCAGATTGGCGCGGATGCCGTTGACGAAAATCCACGGGATATGATTGAGGTTATTTTCAATCAGCAAATCGGAGATTTTCAGCATGCGGTTCATATCAATATTGGCGCTGTCATCCAGTAACCCGATTTCCTGCGCGCCCAAATCTTCCACCAGATGCCGCCATTCCGCCAGCACATTTTCGGGGGAACGCGCCCGCCACTTGACGGGCATGATGCTCTGCGAGCAGAAGGTGCAGCGATACGGGCATCCGCGAGAGGTCATGATGGAGAAGGATTTC
>CAYZQQ010000425.1:0-3223 GCA_964480075.1 uncultured Anaerolineaceae bacterium | reverse complement strand
GGTGTTCTATTCCGACTTGGCAACTCAAAGCGTTTATCCAAAGCGGGAATTGCTGCACTACTTGCTTCCTACTCCATACTCCCTGCTGCCTACTCCTGATACACCTCATCCATCGCCACGGTGATGTCCTGCAACTGATGCACCTGCTCCGAAATTTCCTCTTGCAGGCGTTTCGCCCGCCCCGCCGATTCGCCTTTGGTATCAAGCACCAGCAGTTGCGAGTAAACCGTTCCCAGCGCCGACAGTGTCCGTTCCAACTGCAACTCTGCCCGCTCCATGGTATCTTTCAGCGTTCCCAAATTCGCCAATTGGCGTTTCCGGTCGGCGATGGTTTGGTCCAATTGCTGACGCATAGCGGGGTCGGGTTCTTTTGCCCGGCGTTGGCTCAAATCATCAATCATTTGCGGCACCGATTGCATATCACGGGCGATGAGCTTGTTGCGGTCATACCGATCTATCCGGCTTGCCAACCGATAAATCGCTTCCACCCAATCGACCACCTCTTCGGTGGTACGTTTCAACCGGTCACGCAACACACCCTCTTTGGTCTGCCCCACCGATTCTTCGATGCGGCGCAGATACTGTAATGCCTTGCCGGTTTTTTGGCGCAGTTGGGTGGATTTTATCTGCTGTGGTTGAAACTCACGCCGAAAAATAGTGGAAACCGCTTTGGCATTGATTGCCGGATTGCGCATGGTGCCGATGCCGATAACCAGTTCCAATGCTGCGCCGAGCGCGACAAACACCCACCACAGCGCTGGCAGCGCCACTGCCGCCACCAGCGCCCCGGCGACGGTCAGCGCGCTTTCCCAGCGGAAAAAGGCTTCTTGCAATATGGCGTTTCGGGCGCGTTTTTCAAGGTTTCGACGGGCTTCTGACATGGTTTTTTACGCTATTCCGACCCTTCCGACCCTTCCAGCCCCAGGCGACGGCGGCGTTCCGTCAATTGGTCATCCAACTCCGCTTTGCCCAGCACATCGTCCATACGGCTGTCCAGCCGGTCGGAATATGTTTCCATTTCCGCGTCGGCGCGGTCTAACCGGCTGCGAATGGCATCGCCCACCCGCGAAATATCGCTGTCACCAATGCCCTGCAAATCGTCCAGCGAACGGATGGTTTTAGAAGCAATTTCTTTCGACTTTGCCAATTCCATCAATGCCAATAAATGCTCGCGTTCCTGTTTGATGGTGGTGAGTTTGGCTTCCAGCTTCAATCGAGCATCAGCCAATTTATCAGATTCGCGTTTCTGCGTCTCAAATTGTTCGCGATACTGGTTCGCCATATCAACTTTAGAATTGTATTTGCTCTGCGCCGCCATCGCCAAATCTTCTTTTCCGGCGCGCAGAAGGCGGTCAATATCGTTGTCCAACTGGTCAGCTTCGGCTTGAAATATTTTCGATTTACGCTCCAGAGTTTTCACTTGTCCGCGCACAGTAATGAGCGCGTCCTGCAAATCATCCAGATTGTCTTCTGCTTGCCGAATATACTCATCCAGCACCGCCACCGAGTTGGCTTTGAGAGCTTTGTCTACCAATGAATGTAAATTCGCCGAAATAAGAGTTTGAACTTTGCTGACTAACGATGCCATAAACCATTTCTCCTTTGAGTTGTTTAATTTGAAACGATACTGCCACAATACTATATTTTTGCCACATTGTTTGGACATAAAGCTGACAGTTAACAGATAGTTTACCCGCGCTGCAAGCGATACCCTCGTCCGCGCACCGTGATGAGATAGCGCGGTTCCGCCGGGGTCGGTTCGATTTTCTGCCGCAGGCGGCTCACCAGTTTCTCAATGCGGGCGTCGTCCACTTCTTCAATGTAATCTTCACCCCAGACAGCTTCAACAATGGTATATTTGTCGCAGATTTTTCCGAGTTTACCATACAATAATAGCAGTAACCGATATTCTAATTTAGTCAGCGCATCGGCTAACCGTCCGTTCACAAAAACCTGACCCGCATCTACATCAATGCGCACCCCGCGCTCGGTGGGAGTCTTTACCAGCCGCTGCCGTTTGACAAATTCCTCAAATAATTTACCAAAAATCGCGACTCGCCCATTGCCATTGGTACAGAAAATACCATCGCGCACCAATTCTTTTTGTACCGACGGTGAGATAGCTTTTTCAACCACAAAATCCAGCAACGCCTCTTGTTTTGCGGCAGATAGCCCGCCCCAGAGTTTGGCGCATTCCACGCGGATGTTAGGGTGTTCGGCAAGATGGGTCAACACGATACGGCTATCACGGGTCACCCCATCAACGGTATTATTGTCCAGAACTTGGCAAACCGTCTCCAATAAACCGGGATGCCCGCCGGATTGTTCGGCAATGAATCCGACATCTTCCGCAGAAAACTGCACACCATTGGCAGCAGAAAACTGCCGCACAATCTGAGCCAAATCATGCGGTTCGAGCGTGTGCAGAACATGCGTATGGTGTGTGAACAATTCGGCAAACTCGCCGATTTCGGGCGCGCTCCGCAGGCTGAGCAGCGACGAACCCACGCCGACCACATAAGTCAACCGTTGGGGATATTTGTCACGTAATGCCCGCAGGTTCAAAAAAACGCGCGATTCTAATTCGCGGAAAATTTCATCAAATTCATCAAATAACAACACCAACTGCCGCGACCATCGTTCGCACAGGATGATAATGGCTTGATTGAAACTGAGTGCATTTTGAAATTCGTCGGTGGGCGCAACCACCTGCCGGTACGCTTCCTCCACATCAGCGATGATGTCCGCATCAGCCGCCAAAGCCTTCAATCGAGTGATGATACTACGCAGTACCAACTCGTAAAATCCCTGCCCGGTGAGTTGCAATTGCAGGTTGAAATCAATATATACAAAACCATAGTCGGTTTCATTAAATTCGGGAATGAGTCGCGACAGCAACCCCGGACGGCGAACGTGTCGCAGTAACTTTGATTTGCCAATATTGCTGATGCCGACCACCGCACAACAATCATTATGGGTAATGCAGTGCGCCACAACTTGCAAATCGGCACTACGGGTGATCGGTTGATTGTGCTGCAATTTCATTCAGACCGCCTCTATTTTAGTGAATCAATCGGTTGCATTATACCACACTCCCCGCCAAAATCTCAATCTTTTGAGCGGCTATGGGGCAATTTCTATGTGCCCCAGCGTCACCGCCGATTTGTTCGTGCCGTCCACCGGCAGCGGCTCACCCGTATCAGTGCGATAGAGAATCATATCT
>CAYZQQ010000424.1:0-3231 GCA_964480075.1 uncultured Anaerolineaceae bacterium | reverse complement strand
ATTTAGCGGGACAGCACAATTTTTCCGAACTGCTCGCCGCGTTCCATAATTTCCATTGCCGCGACGCCATCGCTCAACGGCATAACCGTGTGGATAACGGGGGTGAGTTTTCCGGCGAATACCAGTGCCATCACGGTGCGATAATCGTGATGGTTGCCCATGGTGCTGCCAATTAAACTGATTTGCTTGCTGAACAGAAAGCGAATATCGAGTTCCATTTTAGGACCACTGGTGTTGCCCACAATCACAATTCGCCCGCCCCGTTTGACGGCGCGCAGGCTATACGGCATCGTTGCCGCGCCAACATTATCCACCACCACATCCACGCCGGTTTTGCCGGTGAGTTTATAGATTGATTTCCACCACTTGGGGTCGGCGGTGTAATTTAAGACCTTGTCTGCGCCGAGTTGCCGTGCTTGTTCCATTTTGGCATCACTGCCGGTGGTGGCAAACACGGTACAGCCGGCTAATTTTGCAATTTGGATGGCGACGCTGTTGACGCCACCCCCGGCGCCGAGTATCAGCACGGTTTCACCGGCGCGAATTTTGGCGCGATGCATCAACATTCGCCATGCGGTGAGAAACACAAGTCCGGTGGCGGCGGCTTTTTCAAACGATATGTCATCGGGCAGCGGGATGACATTTTCGGCGGGGAGAACAACATATTCGGTGTGGGTGCCGCGCATTTGTTCGCCCAAAATGTGGTATCCGGGGCTGACACTGTGTTCGCCCTGCGCTGTAAATTCATCGGCTATCGAATTTATGCCGGGGTCAATGGCAACGCGGTCGCCCACGGCAATGCCGGTCACCCCGGCACCAACCGAGGCAATGATGCCGGCGCCATCGCTGCCGCTGATGTGTGGCAGCAACAGGTTTAGCCCGTGCCAGCCTTCGCGCACCCAAATATCCAGCCGGTTAAAGGCGCTGGCTTGCAGATTTACCAGCACCTCTCCCGCACCGGGTTCAGGGATTGGCAGGTTAAACACCTGCATTTTGCTGATGTCGCCGTGTTCGGTAAAACCCAATGCTTGCATAATTTATTCCTCTGCTATCGGTTTTTCATCTTCGGTTGATTCTTTTTCTTGGCTATATTTGGCAACTTTTTCTTTGATGAGCGCAATATCTGCCTGTGTCCAGCGGCGTGTCTCTTGCATAGAAGGAACTGCTTCAGCGTCGTCAGCGGCATCTTTTTGAATTGTTGGGGCTTTTACGGGCAATATCAGATGAAATTGACTGCCGGGGCAAGTTTTTTCGTCGTGGGCGGTGCTGTTGACCCACACTTTCCCGTTGTGCGCTTCGACAATGCCGCGCACCAGTGGCAGCCCAAGCCCGGTTCCGGCTCCCTTAAATTTTACATCGCTGGTGCTGTGATGCGCCACATCATCCACACGGTAGAATTTGCCAAAAATATGCTGTTGGTCGCTGGGAGCCACTCCAATGCCCGTATCGGTGATGATGAGTTCCACTTGAGGCTCATCGTTGTTGCCGCTGAGAGTGCGTCCGGTGATGGTGATGGTGCCGCCATCTGGTGTATATTTGATGGCGTTGTTCAATAATTGGCTTACCGCCTGCACCAACCGAATGGAATCACCTTCTATTATGGGGAGCTGGTCAATCCCGGATACAATAAGGGTGTGTCCCCGTTTTTCCAGCGCCGCCGATTGCTCGTCAATGGCTTGCTTCACAACGTCTTTCAGCGTGAGCATACTGCGGGCAATGTTTAGCGCACCATAGTCGGCTTTACTCACATCAAAAATCAAATCAACAACCTGTTTCAAACGGGTGCTCCCCCGCGCGATTCCATCCAGCACGTGCTGCAAATATTGTGGATTTTGCATATCGGCGGCGGTGGCTTCCAGCAACATGCTGGCATATCCGTGAATGTGTGTGAGGGGGGTACGCAGTTCGTGTGATGCGATGGAGATGAAATCGGTTTTCCCTTTATCGAGGGTGTTGAATTCTAGCGACAACTCGCCGAGCTGTTGATTCACGGTACCCAACTGTCCAAATAATCGCGCTTTATCAAGATCGAGCACAACCTGGGTGGTCAGGGCTTGCAGACGCCTAAAATCACGCCGGGAGAAGCCTTTGTATTTTGGTTTTGCGCCGAGTACCAACACCCCAGAAAGTTCATCTTGCCGCATTATCATCGGTACAAACAAATCTGCCCCCAGCGCATCAAGCCATGCTCGACTTTCTTCATCCATATCGCGGAATTTGGGGAGCATTTCCAAATCAAACCGGCTGAGCGGAGATTGTTCAAGCTTTAAATGGCGAAACCACGGGTCGTCGTGGGCAAAAAAGCCGTTGGTGGTAGCATACATGCCGGCGCCTGCCGCCAGCATCACTGTAACGCGGCGAGTCCCATCGCCATGAACAACGAACAGCGCGCCGCATTCTACGCCAATTTCCTGCAAAATAAAGTGCAATGCTTGCTGACTGAGCTTGTAAAAATCCCAATCGGTTTTCACACTACGGCTATATTCTTTTACAATAGCCAGTTCATCTTCGCGTTTACCAAACAAGACGCTGCCGAAAGTGGTCTCAGTGGTACGCATCAGCGGCGGCAGAACAAAACCAAGTACCAGCGCCAATCCAACCATCCATAACACTGCGACAGTCGGTGTTACCTGCCAGTCGGTGAGTAAATACGCCATACTCAACCCCAAAAATACGGGGATGCCGGTCGCCAGCGCAACCAAAACCGATTGTGCGGTTCGAGATAATATCAATGTTACCTGCGGCGGGTAATAATTAAGAGCAGTGTATGCTATGGTCAATACGCCGGTGATGGTCAATAGATTTGTCGCCAAATCCATCCCCGGCAACCATATTGACACACCGGCGGCAGTGGCAAGCATCAGTGTGCCGCTAGCCCAATACCAGTATCGGTTGCGGTATTGATATTGCGGATGCTGGCGAGAACTTCGTCCCAGCATTGCCAACGAGAAAAGGACGACGCCTCCCCAAATTAAGTTTGATAATCCATAAGCGCCCCAAAAATAGACCGGATATGTAGGCGCGGCAGTTATGGCAGCAAAGCTTTGAGCTATGTTTCCAACATTGAAAAACCATCCCAGCCAAACGCCCCATAAAATAATAGCAACGCCCGCATACCACCATATAAGAGTTTTTTGCTGAAGAAATGCTAAAGTTAATCCACCAAAAACCAGGGGCAGGGTGGTGTAGCTGATGGGGATGAACACGCCGGCTAGCGTTTGCACGGTGGCA
>CAYZQQ010000423.1:0-3231 GCA_964480075.1 uncultured Anaerolineaceae bacterium | reverse complement strand
GACTTTTTGCACTAACCTAATAGAAACCCCATAATTTTGTGCAAAATTATGGTGTGAAACACTTGGTTTTAGGTATGTTTATCAGTGTTGTTTTTTCAACTTCTTTTTCAGGTATACTGTTACGTTTGTGGCAAAACCACTTGCTCAAAGAATGCTTTTGGGCGTTAGTTTTTTTGCAAATAAAATAAGGTGCGTAAATCTTATGGGGCAGGTCAATGCCCTATCTCGACAGACGCGACAAAACATCGCGTACAACCATAAAATTGACCTTGCGACACCTCTATCTTTACAATACGCCTATTGACTCGGTGAAAGCATTTTGTTAAAATTAAGGGAGGCATCACATTAGAAATTGCCGGTCATTCTATGCGAAAGGAGGGGTTAATGCTGGTTTTACCACAGGAAGTCGGGCAAGGATTGACAGAATATGCGTTACTGCTCGTTTTAGTTGCCGTTGTAGTTATTACTATACTTTTATTGCTTGGTCCAACAATTGGCAACACATTTAGTACCATCGCTTGTAATATGGCGTGGTGTTATTAATTTTTTCAAAGCTATTATTTTCTGTTCCATTCTGTAACATCAATGCCCACCCGAAGAAACCTGCAAAATGCAGGTTTCTTTTTTTGACAGTTGCATTATGTCTACAACTTGTGCTATAATATTATGGCAACTTAGGGGTGGTAATTATGCGTACCCATTGGCTTATCTATTTTGTTTTTTTTGTGATGGTGATTCTGCTCGGCGCATGTGGAAACGAGATGCAGTCCACAGCCCCGATATTTGTCGTGATTGCACCTTCGCCAACTCCGATAATTGCGTTAAAAGTAAATGGTACGCCGATTTTGAAAGATACACTCGATTTGGCGCGCCGAACATACCCGGCTACGACCGAGACAGCAACCGAGGCAATTATTGAGAGCCATTTGATAAATCGGGTATTGATGGCTGAATCAGCCAAAGATATTGCCATTGCCGACAACACTGTCGCAGAGCGTATGGCAGCGCTGAAAGGCACCGTTTCGCCAGAAGTATATTCGACATGGCTGGCAAAAAACAATCTTTCGCCAGAATTGTTGCAGCAAACTATCCGCGCCGAGGTTACGGCGGAAGCGCTGTTTGATACGGTGACACACGCCGTACCCGCAACCGCGAAACAAATTCACGCCCGATGTTTGCAAATTCCCGCTGAAATCGGAGCGACTGCAATTTATCAACAACTGTCTGATGGCGAAGTGTTCAGCACATTTGCGACACGTTATGGTTGCACAGATACGGCGCAACACTATGGCGGCGATTTGGGCTGGTTTCCACAGGGCATATCGTTATTGCCCGCCGAGGTGGAATCTGAAGCGTTCTCACTCCCGGCAAACACACTCAAGCTCATCCCGACAGAAACTGGCGCATACATCATTCGCGTGGAAGCCGTTGACGAAGATCGCCCGTTGACACCGGAATATCATTATCAAGTGCGCGTTAAAGCCTTTGAACAATGGCTTGCCCAACAACGTGCCGCCGCTGTCGTTGAGCGCATCGCCAATTAAATCATTTGTAGACAGTTTGACTCAATGATATACTTTGGATTACATATTATTGAGGAGCCTGTTACATGCTCAAACCTGCAAACAAATTTGGCATCATTGCCATTGCCAGTACCGTCATTATCCTTTTACTTATTTTAGCGCTGGCACTATTTGGCTTTTTACTCAAGCAACCGGAAACCCCTGCCGGTACACATGCCGACTCGCCGCAATTAATATTGCAATCAACTTCGGTTGACCCGGCGCTGTCAATTACCCAATTAGGAGGAATTGCCGCCACCGATGTGATAAATTTGGCACTCGACAAATCAAGACCGGGGACAGCATTGGTCACCATTGCCAGCACCCCCTCGCTCGACCCGAAAACTACGGCGGGGAGTTTGTTGCTGTTGGGCAGTAAGTTTGACCAACTTAAAGATGCCACCCGCGCCGCGCTGAGCTATCAACTGGCGGGAACTATCGCCACAATCAGCCCGGATTTATCGGACACCCTGCGCGCCGATATTTTTCTGCAGGCAGGTAATGGATTGGCGGCACTGGACAAAGCGGTGCAAGCAAAAATTTATCTGGATCAAGCCTATCTCATCGCCACCGAAAGTAATTTTTTGCAACCGGCATATCGCCGTTCGGTGCTGGAACAACTAAATCGGGCATATATCAGTATCAACCAACCTGACCGCGCGCGCCAGAGTTCAACCCAAAGCCTTTCGCCGTCTGATTTAGTGAGTCAAGGAGAAACACAACTAGAATTGCCCACCCTTGAGCCAATTCCTCTGTCTGAAGCCGTGCAAAATGCTGAAAAGGCACGCTGGCAAGCGGCACAGCAAGTTGCCAAAAATCTGGTTGAGTTGGGCGGTAGCGTGCAACCGGAACACTTAACGGCACTACACGATGCGCTAGTGAATGAAGATGCTGTAAAAACCGCCTTTTTTGCCGATGCAGTAGAAGCCGAGCAACAGCTTTCCGGCAAAGCAAATATTATACACAGCCAAATTGAATGGCAGAGTCTAAAATACCGCATCGCACAGGGCGAATTTGGCATCAGTTTAGTCCCGGAATGGGAAACAAACGCCGAGCAACTGCGTTCCGATTTGACCGCTAGTTACGAAACGCTTTTTCGATTGTACGGCGATATTATCGTGGCAATCCCAGATGCATCGCAGATTGACCGCGCCACTGAAGAATTGCAGCGCCGCCAATTGCTTGCCGGTAAGCTGGGATGGTATCCCAATTATCCGGCAGAACAATTAAAAGAACAACTTTTATCTGCGACCGCACGATTAGTAGAAACACAACCGAACACCAAATTGCGCGTCGGATTTTTGACCGTGGATGATACAGATTACTGTATTTTTGTGAGCGATAATGATATACTGGAGAACAATAGTGGTTCGGCAACGCCAACCGCGCCGTAGGTTTTAGGAGGTGGTGGGATGTCAAAAAAAACAGCGACCTTTATGCTGATATTGGTGATTGGTATGACCCTGTTGTCATGCCTATTCATCGCCACCCTATTTGTGGTGCCCGAAGCGCCCTTCAACCCATATCCCCCCAGCAAAGCAACCGCGCGAGTGGCGTCTGCCATACAAGTCGCCGCGCCGAAATTTGTGGCACAAGTGCCCACCGAAACGCCCACATCGCTATTTCCCCCCACGTGGACGCCCACCGTCACGCCCACTCCATCGTTAAC
>CAYZQQ010000422.1:0-3252 GCA_964480075.1 uncultured Anaerolineaceae bacterium | reverse complement strand
GGTGTATTGAAAGAAAAAGGAAGTTCCGGCGGGTTTGGCGGCGATGAAGATAATGTGATTCTGATTCCGATTTCCACTGCCCAAAGCCGGTTATTCTCCGCGCCGGTGGTGCGCGGCTCGTATGTGGTGTCGGTAGTTTTTGCACAAGTTACCAGCAAAGATTTGATGGACACCGCCGCCGATGAAATGTCGCAGGTATTGCGCGAGCGTCACCGCATCAGTTTTAAAGACGATGATGATTTCACGGTCATCAATCAAGCCGATTTAATTGCGGTGTTTGGCGATATTACCGCCATTTTCACCATTGTGCTTGGCTCCATCGCCGGAATTTCGCTGGTGGTGGGCGGCATCGGCATTATGAACATTATGCTCGTTTCGGTGACGGAACGGACGCGCGAAATCGGTCTGCGAAAAGCCATTGGCGCCAAACGGAGCGATATCCTCTCGCAATTTTTAATCGAAGCGGTGGTCATTTCCATCATCGGTGGGGCAATTGGCATTGTCATCGGCGTGCTGGGGTCTATCATCATCGGCAATGTGGCAAATCTGACCACCGTGGTCACGCCCGGCGCGGTACTGCTGGCAACCGGATTTTCGCTGGCGGTAGGGGTATTCTTCGGCATTTATCCCGCCACCCGTGCCGCGCGACTCAGCCCGATTGACGCGCTGCGGTATGAATAGCGAAAGGAAGAAACCTGTGGAACATCAAAAAACGCAGTTTATGGGCGCCGGGATAGCCATTGGGGCTGGCATTGGCACGGCGTTGGGGGTGGCGCTGGATAACATTGCATTTGGCGTGGCATTTGGCGTGGCATTTGGCATCGCGTTTGGCTCTATATTGAGCAAAAAAGGTGAAAACTGTCAGCTTTCTCAGCCCGCTACCCGCCGGTTAATTTTCATCCTGCTGGCGTTGGGCGTTTTCGCCGGGTTGGCAATGATACTTTTTGCCCTGATAAAAAACTAGCCGGACAGGTTTTACTATAGAGTGTGAATTTTTAGACAAAGTGGGGTAAACGATGAGTATCGCACCACGGGTTGCCATTGCCATCGGTATCGGTGTTGCATTTGGCATTGCCACCCACAACCTTTTCGGGGGACTGCTTTTGGGCATCGGATTGGGAGTAATGGTGACATGGACCATCTTTAAACAAAAAAAGTCGAGACGTACCAAAGACTGAAATGATGAATAGAAAGTGACAGGTGTGTCATGAAACGAACCACAATTGCAATCGCTGTTATCACATTGAGCATCGCTGTTGCCGGATGCGCGCCGCAGGGAAATCCATCCGCCACACCGACCGTGGTTTCGCTGGCAAAAGCCATCCCCGCCGCGACACATACCCCGCCCCCGCCAACTGTCACCGCTATTCCCGCGGCAACCATCACCCCCACCGCAACCCCGTTGCCACCACTGCCCACCCGCGCAC
Organism: uncultured Anaerolineaceae bacterium; assembly: GCA_964480075.1. Lineage (GTDB taxonomy): Bacteria > Chloroflexota > Anaerolineae > 4572-78 > 4572-78 > JANTHQ01. Next base: position 1,825 of record CAYZQQ010000422.1, on the reverse strand, counting down.
CGATGACACTGCCCACCGACACCCCCGCCCCACCGCCAGCAACACCCGCTATGGAATCAGCATCAGTGGCGGGGAAAAGTGTGCCCACCGCCACCATTTTGACCACCGCGCTGAACATCCGCAGCGGTCCCGGCACTATTTACCCCGCGCTGGATACGCTGGCGCAGGGTGAATCGGTGGAAATTGTGGGCATCAATTTTACCGGCGAATGGTATCGGGTTGCTCGCAGCGGCGACCCCATCGGCTGGATTTCAGCATCGCCCAAATATGTGGAAACGACTCCCGCCGTGATGGACGTGCCGCAAGTTGTCGCCCCACCCGTGCCGAGCGGCAATGGAAAGTTGGTCATCCAGCCGGAAACCGGCGGCGATTTCTATTTAATCAACCCTGATGGCAGTGGCTTGCAACGGCTTTCCAGTGGTATTGACCCCGCACTGTCCCCCGATGGCACAAAAATCGCCTTTACGCGCTGGGGACCGGGGGAAGTCGGGGCGGTATGGCTATACGATATTTCAACCGGCGCAGAACGGCATTTGTTGGGCGAAATGTTCGAGCCAAAATCACCCGCATGGTCAGCAGATGGAAGCGAGCTGATTATCAGCCATCAGCACGGCGGACGGCGAGAGATTGAATCGAGATGCTTGGGTTTCCACTCTGATGGGACATTTCCCAACCTGCCGCCGCGCGCATACGATTTCAAAATAAAAGGGCTTAAACTCTGCTTCAAGCTGCCGCCCGATACCCACTGGCAATTGCGAAAAATCAACGTCAGCAACGGCGCATTTGAAGATTTGCCGTCACAGACCTATTCGGTTGCGCCCACGTGGAACCCCACCAACCCGTGGCGGGTGGTGTTCGGCAGCAGTATCGGCTTGCAACAGTTGGATTTAAACCGCAGCGTGTTTTTCCCGTTTAGCAATGATTTGCACGACCACGCGCCGGTAATGTCGCCCGACGGCAGCACAGTTGCCATCAGCTACCGGCAGGATAACCATTGGGAAGTATATACCATCGACACCGCCACCGGCACACGCACCCGGCTGACACCGTCGCAGCCATTGCTCGGCGAACCGTTCAGCAGCGCCGCCCCGGCATGGTCTCCCAACGGCAAGCAGATTGCTTTTGTGACCGACCGCAATGGCAAATGGGAATTTTGGGTGATGAACGCCAACGGCACCGACCCGCACCCGCTTTTTTCGGCAGAAGTGGCGGCGCAATTTAACGTGCAATATCACGGGGTGGATGAGCGGCTCATCAATTGGGGGGAATAAGGATTGGGGATTGGGGATTCGCTCACGCGCAAATTCGCAAATTCGTAGTTTTCATCATTCCCTCAAATAGGCAAATGTCTCGCTGAATTCCCAGTTGGGGATAGCTTCCAATTCGATTTCGACTCGGGGGCGCAGGGGGTCGATACGTTTTACCAGATGAATATCCACCACGCGATTGTCGTTAATGCCGAGTTCGCTCAAAATGGCATCCTGCACAATTTTCAGCCCGCCATCCAAATCGCGTTTTAATGGCGATTCAAAATACATATCCAGAAAAAACCCAATCCAACCGTTGCCCAATGCGGCAATAAATTCATCGGTGATTTTTCCGTCCGTCCGTAATTTGTGGATGTGCAATTTTACCGCTTTTTTAAACGATTTTGCCTCTTTTGAAAGCACGCGCCGGTTGCCCACCTGCGCATATTGCTGATTAATGCTCGGTGGGAGGGGAAGGGAAAAGCGCACCGTTTGGATGGTATCGGTCATAGGGTTGCCCGTCATTCGTCATTCGTCATTCGTCATTCGTCAATTGTATCACAGCTTTTGTATCTTCA
>CAYZQQ010000421.1:0-3265 GCA_964480075.1 uncultured Anaerolineaceae bacterium | reverse complement strand
GATTTACACAGATACACTCTGATTTTTATTTTTCTGTGATTATCTGTGCCCATCTGTGGACTGAAAATTTTATCCCGAACTGAGGTACTTTAGACTTCTTGCAAAAGTGATAAATGGGATAAAGCGATAATTTTGGTTCCACCCGGAAAAATGGCACGAGGAGCTCTATTATGGCAACTGTTTTTATGAAGTGGCTGGAAACCAGTCCCAAAGATTATGACCGCGGAATCCGGTTGCTTACCTTGGGACGGATTCAGCAGGTCAAAGAACAAATTGCAACGATGTATGTTCAAAAAGGGATGCATGTTCTGGAAATCGGCTGTGGTACGGGGACGCTCACGCTGATGATGGCAAAGCGCGGGGCGACCGTGACCGCCGTTGACGCATCGCCCCCGATGCTGGTTGAGGCTGAAAAGAAGGTGAAAGCCGCAAATCTGGAAAAACAAATTTCGCTGAAATATATGGATGCGGCACTGGTTGGGGACCGGTTTCCTGCCGCATCGTTTGACCTGATTGTATCTACGCTGGTTTTTAGCGAACTGCCACCGGATGACCGGCGGTTTGTGCTGGACGCTTGTAAAAAACTGCTGACGCCAACCGGTCGGCTGTTGATTGCCGATGAAGTGATTCCCGCAAAGGGTGTCACGCGGTTTCTTTTTTATCTGGTACGGTTACCGTTGCTATTGTTTACGTGGTTGCTCACGCGCACGAGCACGGCGTCTCTGCGCGATTTTGATTTGGTGCTGGCTGAGATGGGGTTCCACACCAACATAGTTACTTCGTATCTGGGGGGTAGTTTGAACCTGTACGAAGCTTTTCCGTCTGAAACCCAACGCACTGTCGACCTTCCGTCAACTGTAATCGACAGGTTGCAACACCGCACCACACTGCGAACTCTGCTGCTTGATGCGTGGCTGTTGTTCTTCCGCATCATCCCCCCCTATCCCAAAGTGCGACCGGGGTTGTATGCAGTCGGCAATCCTGACTCAGATTCGCCGGTGCTGGTAACCGGCAACTTTAGCCTAACCGTGCGCCGATTGGTGCAAGCCATTTACGGCAAAGTGAATGTCTGGGTACTGGTGGCGGATTCAGCCGGAATTAACGTCTGGTGCGCAGCCGGTGGCGGATACTTCACGGCTGAAAAAGTAATCGCGGCGGTTAAGTCCTCTCATTTGAATGACGTGGTTAAACACCATGCCTTAATTTTGCCTCAACTGTGTGCCAACGGGGTGGACGGGTGGCGGGTTCGCCAAGAAACCGGCTGGGGCGTCCACTGGGGACCGGTGCGCGCGGCTGATATTCCGGCTTATCTAACCGGAAAACGCAAGAAGACGGATGCTATGCGTTGGGTAACATTTCCACTTAAAGACCGGTTGGAAATGGTCACGGTGACACTTGGATTTTATGCTTTGCTCATCCTGCTTCCGGTATTCATTTTCTGGAGACAGTTATTTTTGCCGGTGACAATGACTTTACTGGGGTTGTCGTATTTTTATGCCGGAGTCCACCCATGGTTGCCCGGTCGTGATGGACTCTACAAAAGCATTCCGCTGACAGTGATTGCGTTAGCCGGTCTGTTGATTTACACAACGCTCTGGCATCCGCTGCCCGCCGTCAACTTATTCCATTGGAGCGTGGGAGTAACCGGATTGTCGGTTTTTACCGGCGCGGAACTTCAGGGCATGTCTCCGCTGATGCGCGGTGAGCAGGCTAATTGGGGATGGGAAGTGGTCATCGGTTTGGTTCTGGGAGCGGTTTATTGGTTAATTCCTATGGCTATGGGATGGAGGTAACCCGATGAGTGTGCAACCCACACTACAATCATCACTCAAAGAACATTTGAAATTCGCTCGCGAACTTCGCAATTTGCAAATACATTATTACCCGGAGAAGTGCAAAGGTATCTGGCAATGTTACAACGTCTGCCCGGTGGGTTGTTGGACACCGGATTACGCCAGCCGCAAAGTGGTCTTTCACAATGCCGAGCGTTGCATTGCCTGCGGCGCTTGTGTCCTGCAATGCCCGGAAGATGCTATCGAATTAAAGTGACTTATAACACGCCGCCACAAATGCCAAGAGTATCGCCCGTGCGGACGGTTCTGTATCCACCAGCACTTCCGGATGCCACTGCACACCGATAAAAAAGCGGTGGGTGGGCAATTCCACGGCTTCCACTACCCCATCCTCCGATTGCCCCACCACTTGCAACGGCGTCGAGATTGTTTTTACCGCCTGATGATGCATGCTGTTCACTTTTAACCGGGGGGTATTCAAAATTTGTCTCAATTTACTTGCCGGGGATAACGCCACATCGTGAATCAAATCGGTGATTTTATGTCCGTTTGCTGCCAAATAACGATGGTTATGCCGAGTTGCCGTCGGCATTTCAGTTGGCAAATCTTGTACCAGCGACCCGCCCATCGCCACCGAAATAATTTGGATGCCCCGACAAATTGCCAACACCGGTTTTTCATCTTTCACCGCCCAGCGGACAAGCTGAATTTCGGCGTCATCGTGGTCACGCTGCATATCTGATTCGTTGCCCAATGGCTGCGCACCATACAGCGCGGGGTCAATATCGCCGCCACCGGCAAAAAGCAATCCATCCGCCAAATCATACAATCGCCGCAACGCATTTTCCGCCAGATTCAGGGGCAGAATAAACGGAATACCCCCCGCCTGTGTTATCGCATGTAAATATGCCTCGTTTTGCACGTTGACCGCGGTCTGACGATAGACGACACTTTTGTCATGTCGCGCTAAAATACCTATCAGCGGTGCAGTTGATGGCTGAGTCACGGGTTCCTCACTGTATTTTTTGTAATTGGTCTTCGATAATTTGTTGAAAGGCTTCAAACGGTTGTGCGCCCGACACATAAATACCGTTGATTAAAAACGCGGGGGTGCCACGAACACCCATCGCCTGAATGGATAATGCCTGCTGAGTAAGTGTGGAACGGTATTTTCCGGATGAGAGACATGCGCTAAATGCGGCTTCGTCAACACCCGTTTTAACTGCCATTGCCGTCAGCGTCTCGGCGGTGAGCGCCGAATGTTGGCTCGCCTGGTCGGCATAAATAGCATCATGCAGCGCCCAAAACTTACCCTGTTCGGTAGCGCATTCGCCCGCTTCGGCTGCTCGCTCCGATTCAAGCCCCAAAATAGCAAAATTTTTGTACACAAACCGCACTTTTCCGGTGTTCACATACTGCTCTCGAATTCGACCCAACGAGTCGACGGCAAAACGCCCGCAGTACGGTCATTT
>CAYZQQ010000420.1:0-3267 GCA_964480075.1 uncultured Anaerolineaceae bacterium | reverse complement strand
GGATATGAGGTAGAGCGTGAATATTATCTGAATGATGTTGGCAACCAGATGACTATTTTTGCGCGCAGTTTTCGCAGCCGGTATGCCGCAGCGCTGGGGCACGGCGAGCAATATCCCTTTCCCGAAAACGGCTATCCCGGCGATTATCTCATCGATATGGCGCAGGAATTGGTGACAGAAATTGGCGATGCGTACTTGAATTTGCCGGAAACAGAATCGCTGGCAACTTTCCATCAAGAAGGCTTGTGGCGGATGGTCACTCGTATAAAAACCGATGCGGAATTGTTAAACATCCATTTTGATAGCTGGTTTTCCGAAGCCAGTTTGTATGAAGACGGCACGTATCAAAAGGTATTCGATAAACTCATGGCAGATGAGCACTTGATTGAAAAAGATGGCGCTATCTGGTTTAAAGGCGAAAATGAAGATGATAAAGACAATGTGGTCGTGCGCTCGGATGGGCGACCCACCTATTTAGCCAGCGATATTGCCTATATTCACAATAAATTGGTCACTCGAAAGTTTGACCGCGCTATTTACGTGTGGGGCGCCGACCATCACGGGCATGTGGCACGGTTAAAAGCCGCCGCTCGCGCGTTAGGGTTGGATGACGGGAGCATCACCATTATTTTGTATCAGTTGGTGGCGTTGGAACGCGATGGTAAACCGGTGCGAATGGGCAAGCGGTCTAAATTTGTGACGCTGAAAGAGGTGGTGGAAGAAATTGGCGCGGATGCCACCCGGTTTATGCTGCTCACCCGCTCTGCCGATAGTCAGATGACGCTTGATTTGGGCTTGGCGGTGCAGCAATCAAATGACAACCCGGTGTATTATGTGCAGTATGGACACGCTCGTATTGCCAGTTTATTTCGCAAAGCAGAAGAAGAGGGTGTTTCGATGGCGCGGGCAAATTTAACGCTACTGAAACATCCGTTGGAATTGGAACTCATTCGGCAAATATTGCGGTTGGAAGAGGTGGTGGAACGGTCTGCGGCGACGCTTGCGCCGCATCATTTAACATATTATGCGCAAGAATTGGCAACGGCATTCCACAGTTTTTATCACAGTTGCCGCGTTGTCGGCGACAATCCGGTGCTCAGTTCGGCGCGATTGGCACTGGTGCAAGCCGCAAAAATTGCGCTGGCAAACACGCTGCATTTGATGGGAATGTCTGCGCCGGAACAGATGTGACATTAGTTCGGGGTTGCTGTCATTTTGGAAATTTCAGCAGGAAATTATCCGGAATCCATAAAAATCTATAGATTCCCGCGAAAGCGGGAATGACATTCAATGGCTTTTCGATGGAAACCGTTATTTTCGCTTTTGAAAAAATAACGCCGAATTCAGGTAAATGTAACGAAACATAGCAACAAAACACGCCCGATGGATTGCCATCGGGCGTGTTTTGTTGCTGCAAAAATTTTATAGCGCGTCTGCCAGCGGGGTATATTCCAAATCGCTGAAGGCTTCGGCAACGGCGGGGTAGGTGAGTTTGCCGTTGAGAACATTTACTCCCAGCGCTAATGCGTTATCGCTGGCGACTGCATTTTTAAAGCCAAGTTTGGCGAATTTTTTAACATACGGCAGTGTCGCGGCGACCAGCCCATAGGTGCTGGTGCGCGGAACTGCGCCCGGCATATTTGCCACGCTGTAATGCAACACGCCATCCACAAAATATATCGGGTCGGAGTGGGTGGTGGGGTGGGTGGTTTCCACGCATCCGCCTTGGTCAACCGCCACATCTACAATTACACTGCCTTCTTTCATATTAGAAATCATGTCGCGAGTAACAAGTTTTGGCGCTTTGGCGCCTTTTACCAACACCCCGCCGATGACCAAATCAGCCTTTTCTACGGCGCGGGCAATGTGCAGGGGCGACGAAACCCACGTAACGAATCGCCCGTGTAGGGTTTCGCTTAACTGGCGCAGACGAGCCAGATTGATGTCCAGCAATGTTACCGATGCGCCCATACCGAGCGCCATTTGTGCGGCGTTGGTCCCCACAATGCCGCCGCCGACGATGACCACGTTTGCCGGTTTTACGCCGGTAATGCCGCCCAATAATTTGCCGCGCCCGCCTTCAAACCGTTCCAGATATTGCGCGCCGATTTGAATGGACATTCGCCCGGCAACTTCGCTCATGGGGATGAGCAGGGGTAAACTGCCGTCGGGCAATTCAACGGTTTCGTATGCCACGCCGGTGACGCCGCTGTTCAGCATCGCTCTGGTTAATTTTTCATTGGCGGCAAGATGAAGGTAGGTAAATAGCAACAGGTCGGGGCGCAAGAATTGATATTCATCGGGTAATGGTTCTTTTACTTTGATGACCAATTCGGCTTGCCATGCATCGTCGCGGGAAACAATTTTTGCGCCGGCGGCATCATAATCGCTGTCGGGGAAATGGCTGCCTTCGCCGGCGTTTTGTTCCACCAACACCGTGTGACCGGCATTTACCAGCTCGTGCGTGCCGGCGGGGGTCATAGAAACGCGGTACTCGTTATCTTTTATCTCTTTTGGAACGCCTATGATCATCATTGATCTCCTTTGGTTATTTAAAGATATTTTTACCCGCCCAGATAGGCTTTTTTCACATCCGGGTTGGCAAGCAATTCGGCAGAAGGTCCTGCCAACACTATCTGCCCGCTTTCCAGCACGTAGCCGCGCTGGGCGAATTTTAACGCCAGTCGAGCATTTTGTTCTACCAGCAAAATGGTGGTGCCTTCTGCGTTGATTTTTTTCAGTGCATCAAACATATCCATCATCAACAGTGGCGCCAATCCCATTGACGGTTCATCAAGCAGCATAATATTTCTGCCGCTGATGAAGGCGCGACCCACTGCCAGCATTTGCTGTTCGCCACCGCTCAGAGTTTCGCCTTTTTGCCATCGCCGTTCCTTAAGACGCGGAAAGATGGAAAAAACCCAGTCCATATCTTTCGCCACGGCGTCGCGGTCATTACGAGCAAAGGCAGAAAGCGTGAGGTTCTCTTGGACGGTGAGATTGCCAAAGATGTGACGTCCCTCCGGCACATGCGAAATGCCCAGTTCGCTGACGATTTTATCGGCGGAGTATCCCATCAAGTTTTTGCCATCGTATGTAATTTCTGAACCCGTATCGGCTTTGACCAGGTGCGAAATGGCGCGCAGGGTGGTGGTTTTTCCGGCGCCATTGGCGCCGATAATGCACACGATTTCACCTTTTTGGAGATTGAATGTAATTCCATGCAGAGCCGTAATTTTACCATACGAAACTTGAAGATTTTTTATA
>CAYZQQ010000419.1:0-3280 GCA_964480075.1 uncultured Anaerolineaceae bacterium | reverse complement strand
GGGGGGGGGGGGGGGGCCCCACCACGCCGCCGACCCGCCCCTACCTCGGCACACCGGAACCACGCCGTCGCACGCCCCGCAAAGGGACATCCGCTGGGAGCCGGTTGGGTTGCGCCAGCAAGTGGGCAACATCCAGAATGCCTCAAACCTACTGGTTGACCCGAATGGCACAACAATCTACCTCACCTTCTACAATGCCAATAAACAACTTTTCTTCGCCCGCACCGATGACGGCGGGAACTCGTGGGCAATCGTCCCCCTTGAAAATCTGCGGCAGGCAAAAAGTATAATTCAACTGGTGGATGGCACACTGATTCTGGGCAGCGCGGGGCAGCCGAATGCACCCATCCTGTACCGCAGTCGCAACCGGGGGGATAGCTGGGAACCGTTGGCAACCGCCGGAAACATCATTCTGCCCAACAAAACTTCCGCCATCGCGTGGAACCTGCTGGCGCTGGCAGACGGCTCAATTGTGGCGGCAACCGATTCGCTGAGCAACAACCCGCAGACGCTCAACACCACCCTGTACCGCTCCACCGATGGCGGCGATTCGTGGGAGGCGCTCGCGCCCTTGCCCGGCTTGGGCGTGTTGAGTTTGGCGCAGGACGCTGCCGGAGCAATCTATGCGGGCGTGGAAGAAAGCACGGAACACGATGACCCGGACTCGGCGGGGCAGGCGCACGTCTTCAAATCGGTGGATTTGGGCACGTCGTGGCAGGAAACGGGAACGCTTGAGGGCGCGAATCGGGTCTACAAATTGCTGGTGAAACGGGATGGCATCACCCTTTTGGCGGGTACGGGCATTCGGGGCGAATTTTACCGTTCGGTGAACGGCGGCGCAACGTGGCAAAAAATGACCCACGTCCCGGCGGGAACAAAGCTATTCGGCAACCCGCCCCAACCCACGGCGGTCGAAGCCTCACGGGTGTATAGCATTTTGGAGCTGGCAGACGGGCGTATTATGGTCGGCACGGGCAACAAAGCCGGCGATATTTTCATCTCGGCGGACGATGGCGTCACTTGGGAAGCCACCGGTGACACCGGCTCAAATATCGTGGTGTGGGGGTTGGCGCAAACCCCGGATGGCACACTCTGGGCGGGAACCGGCTCGCACGGCGGCGATGTCTTGCGCGCAACGCCGTAATCGCCGAAATCATATACCAATCGTTGAGACTCGTCGTGAAAGCAACCGGGCAATGTGATATTAATGAAGGTTGTTCCCAAAAAAAACAGTCGCTGAGTTCACTCAACGGTGGTAAATTATTGCAGTTCCATTCCACCTGCCGAAGATACTTTCGGCAAATTTTTTTGTTTGAAAGGAGGTGGTACGCGCGGAATATCATTTCTGCCCCGCTAATGACGTCGGGTTGGCAAATGAAACCAGAAAAACGAAAGGAGTTCGATATGTTGTACACATCAATTATGCGCTTCAAACAGAATCTCACGCAAGAGGAACACGAGTTGGCGCTGGCGCAACGCGACATGGGGAATATTGGCTTTCCTCCCCGGATATTGCGGTGATTTGCCTGTTTGAAACGGAAGACATCAGCGCAATTTTGGAAATGGAGTTGAACTGGAATCGTTTCTTCGACATTGAAGTTGTGCCCTCCATTTCGGTTGAAGAAGGGTTAAAAATGTCGAAGGAAATTGTGGCGCGGTTGCGAAAAACGATGCCCACAGAGCCGGCTTTTACCTGATAAATTTGCTGAATTTAGGGGCGCGGCTCAACGCCGCGCCCTTTTTTATTACGACCGGAATTGACACGCTATTATACACCGTATAAAATACTTGCGCCGCCAACGGACTTCGTTTGCGCTAACTCACTGTGGATTCCCAACGTGTACATTTCCGAATTATCGCTCACAAACTATCGAAATTACAGCCGCCTCCAGCAATCGTTTCAACAGACGCCCATTTTGCTGCAGGGGCAAAACGCACAGGGGAAAACCAACCTGCTTGAATCGCTGTATTTTTTGTCTGCCACAACCACCCCGCACGCCCGCAGCGACCGCCAACTGCTCAATTGGCTTTCCACCCAGACGGAAGTCCTTCCTTTTGCCCGGCTGGAAGCGCTGGTGAAACGTAATGGCGGCACAGTGCAAATTGCCATTACCATTGTAAAAGAGAGCGACCGCTACAAAAAGGATGTGCGCCTTAATGGAGTAAAAAAGCGCGCGATGGATGTCATCGGGATGCTGAACACGGTGTTCTTTTTGCCGGAAGATATTGCGCTGGTAACCGGCTCGCCGGGGGGACGGCGGCGGTATTTGGACAGCGTATTGTGCCAGATTGACCGGGAATATTGCCGCACGCTGAGTCAATACAACAAGCTCATCACCCAGCGCAATGCCCTATTGAAAGAATTGGCAGAACAACGTCGCTCGCTCGACCAGTTGGATTATTGGGACGAACAACTTTCGCTGACCGGAGCGCTGTTGATTGTGCGCCGCCACGATGCAATTTTGGATTTAGATGCGGTGGCGCGACAAAAGCATCGGCAGTTGAGCGATGGGCAAGAGGGGTTGAGACTCTATTATGCGCCCAGTTTCGACCCGCGCGCCCGCCCGCAATTGGATTATCAGATACCGCTCATCACCGAACAGCTGCCGCCGCGCACCATTCCCGCGCCGCCATTAAAGGATGTGCAGACGGCGTTCCGGGAAAAGCTCCGTACCATTCACCCAAAAGAGATACAGCGCGGGGTGACACTGCTGGGTCCCCACCGCGACGATATGCACTTTTTGGTGGATGGGGTAGACATCACCCTGTTCGGCTCGCGGGGGCAACAGCGCACGGCGGCACTCAGCACCAAATTGGCAGAGGTGTCGCTGATGCGCGACAAAACCGGCGAAACGCCCGTGCTGCTGCTGGATGATGTAATGAGTGAGCTGGACTCGGTTCGGCGGCGGCAGGTCATCGAAATGATTGAGCAAAACGGGCAGGCATTTCTCACCACCACCGACTGGAATGATTTCGACCCTGATTTCCGCGCTATGGCACAGTGTTTCTCGGTAGAACAGGGGCGGCTCATCCCGCAGGAAGAGCCATCCCCCGAAGAATAATTTTTGGGTTATTTCTACCTCCCGGACAAATTTACAATTAGCACACAGATGATTATTATGCCCTACGGGCACACATATTCAACAAATTTGCACGAATATATTTCAAAAAAATCAGTGGAAATCCGTATAATCTGTAAAATCCGTGTTCTATCTTCTAATGTAACTTGTATGATATTTAGATATGAGATAAACTCGTTTTTTAGAGAGATTATCTCAAG
>CAYZQQ010000418.1:0-3297 GCA_964480075.1 uncultured Anaerolineaceae bacterium | reverse complement strand
ATTCAAATGACAAATCGCGTTATTCATCGGGTTGCAGCCCGAAGACGATATGCAGGGCACGGTCAATTTCCGCCATCTCAGTACCGGAAAGTGTGCCGCGCACGCGCACTAGCCGTTGGCGGTGGTCAATGGGGCGCGTCTGCAGGCAGTCCACCACCGATTTTTTGCGCAAACCATTCTCGGGGGTGGGGGCAAGCGTGACATTGGTGATGATACGGCTTTTCTTTTCGCTCCATGCGGTGATGGGCGAAACTTGAATCACCGGCACGCGGGCGTTATACACATCGTTGGTCACAATCACGCAGGGGCGAATTTTCCCCGTTTCCGAACCTTTGACCGGGTTCAAATCAACGTCAACCACCATCCCGCGTTTGAGAGCGGTCATTGAGGCCATCCTTCGGTGGCGACATCGGTGAGCGATTGCAATTCCGGGTCATCGTCATAAATTTCGGCATACAGCGCTGCTGATTCGCGCAGGTGTTGCTGCTCAATTTCGCGTTGGTAGCGCGATAGCGCTGCCCGCACCATTTCCCCTTTATTTTTGAACCCGTATTTTTTGTGCTGTGCCAAAAATTCTGCCAAAGGTTGGGTGAGATTAATTTTTGTCTGCGGCATTGCGCCCTCCGACTCTCCCCTAAAAACGGGTCGTATTTAGGGTTATTATACAAGGGCAGTAACCAGGTGCAAAATTCGTCGTTCGCAAGTCATTCGTGCCGAATAGCGCCAGCGCGCCTTTGAACAGCACATAAAATAGCGGCGGGTGTACGCCGTCGCTGAGAATGGCTTTCAGCAGAAACGGAAGCGGTTTGCTGCTCACCGCCAAGCTGAAACCTTCATCGAATGCAATGCTCTGCCGTGCCAAAATCGGGAATCGCATCGCCGTGGCAAGCAGGAGAATCAGGTTCAAAGTTTTTGGTTCAAAGTTTTCAGTCTTAAGTCCCAAGTTTCAAATCTCACGCACTACGGATTACGTCTTCCATATATTCGTTATTCACTATTCATTATTCACTTGAATCTATATTTCACCAGCCACCAAATTGCAATCAACCCGTCATACCAACGAATTTTCTTGCCCTCATCCCACAAGCGGGGATGGTAGCTGATGGGCACTTCGCGGATGTGCCAGCCGCGACGCAGAGCTTTCGCTGTGACTTCCGGGCAAAACTCGAACCCCGTACTCTCTACGCCGATTTCTCGCAGCGCATTGGTGCGGAACACTTTATAGCAGGTCGCTTCATCGGTAATGCGCGAGCCGTACAGCCAATTTGTCACCCAACTGAGCAACCGTCCGCCCCAATAAAAGCTGAAACTGGAACGCGGATTGCGGCGCAAATTGCGCGAGCCGTACACCACCATCTGTTCCGGCGAATCGAATGCCGCCACTAATTTATGATAATCCTGCGGATCGTATTCCAAATCGGCATCCTGAATGATGACCAAATCGCCGCTGGCGTGCACCAGCCCAGTGGCAATCGCCGCGCCTTTGCCCCGATTTTCGGGGTGGTGGATGATGGTCACATTCGGCAGCGGGTCGGTTTCCCAGCGGCGCAGAATGTCCACCGTGCCATCTGTCGAGCCGTCGTCCACCAGAATCAATTCTTTTTCCAGTGAAACGGATTCAACCCGATTGACCAGCTCCGCCAGCGTGGCTTCTTCGTTATAAATGGGGATGATGACAGATAGTTTCATAAAACGGAGTTCATTTTTACGGGCGCCTGTGCATACGATAATGACCGATAAATTTTCCAATATTCAATAGCAATAATCAACATCAGCAAAGTGCGTGCGATGATAATACTACCCAAAACAATCGTGCGCCCCTCTAAAAACGTAAAATATATTGGAAATTCTAGAAAATTTAAGAAAGAGAGTGAGGTGCTGTATAGAAATCCTTTTGCGTTGGGCAGTATTAATGGCACAAAAGGTAAAAACCAGATGATAAATTGTGGACTGAAGCCCTTTAAGTACAAAAGCATCAGTTGGATGATGATACCTGAAAGGACAATCACCATTTGTTGGAGGTGTGTTTTGAATGGGCGTGAATAAATATAGAACCCAATGACCGCAAATATTATGGTAATAAATGTCCACGGGATTCGGGTAGGATGGGCAACCCAACCGGCGGTGGACATATTGATGAAATCGGTGGCACTGGGCGCAACGCCGTAGCCGTAATAACCATCAAACATTGCCCAAATGGTTTCATACGTTGATTTGTTGAGCAACCAACGCAATGAGGCTGTTACTGCGTCTGGGTTAATAAAGGCGAACACAGCAAAAGGACTAATTGTTAAAATTAAAGCGAGAAATATGTAAACAAATTTTTGTTTGATGGAGGGTATTATTTTGAATCCAACGACTATCAGTAAAAGTGGAAATAATTTGGTCAACCCTCCCAAAGCAGCTGCCAGTGCACTTTGATGGTAATGTTTGGCTAATAACCGTTCCAACCCCCAGAACAGAAAAAAGGCGGCTATTGGATCAAACCAGCCATAAATAATATACGTTGGGAGAGACGTAATCCCAAAAATGAAACTAGCAAGCACTGCTTTTTGTGGAGTGTAGATGATGATTCCAATTTTGTAGATAAATACCAGAATACCACATTCGGAAATAACGAATACAAATCCCAAAAGTCCGTAAAATACAACAAATTTTAGAGAGCCGTTGGCAAATACGGATGCTAATTTGTAAAGCCCGACGGATAGCCAGGGGAAAACAGGAGGGTATTCAATCCATTGGTTTACCAGTGGATAATAACCGTGGTCACTCAATTCAGCCACATACCGAAAATAAAGATACTGTGTCCATTGGCCTTTTTGCAAAACGGTTGCTTGAGTGATAACCATCAACGCCAAAAGCGATAATCGCCAGCCGATGAAAATATAAAGCCATTTCAACTTATTTCGGTGCAATTGAGCGGCTATTCTTTTAAGAAATATTTGGAGCTGTTCCATAGAAATTAATTCATTCTCTGTTGCACACCCAGGTTATAAGTTGATTGAGGTCTGTGGGCGATTGGAGCGTGTACAAAAAAGCTGTTATGCCGGAAACCGTAGTCATTTTTGGGGGAAAATCAACCAGCCATTTTTGCGTTGTGGCAGACAATTTTGTTTGATCTAGGGGTGGGTTGTAGGAGTAGCCCAGGTGATGCTGGGGGTGACGCGGGTTGACGCTGACGACCCAGAGACGTTTGTTGGACGAAAAAACTTTATTAAAATCGAAATCAGCAGGGTACAGAAAATACTGTTTTTCGGTGGGAAAAGCAGTTCCCAGCCCGTAGTAGTCTAGTGCTAG
>CAYZQQ010000417.1:0-3310 GCA_964480075.1 uncultured Anaerolineaceae bacterium | reverse complement strand
GGGGGGGGGGGTTTGTGGGGCGCGGCGGCTAGGGGTGCTGGCAGAAAAAAGCTCGCTGATTGAAACTGTGCGCGGGCGGGGAATGATGTGGGGGCTGGTCAGTGCCGTTCCCGCCACGAATGTGGTTTCGGCGGCGCAGGAACACGGGTTGCTCATCCTTTCGGCAGGGGCGAACGTGGTGCGATTGTTGCCGCCGCTCATCATTTCTGATACAGAAATTGACCTATTGGTGGAAAAACTCTCACTGGCGCTGGCAGATTGTGGGTGAGATGGCAGGTGCGACAATGAGATTTGCAGATCCGCTGAACCGTGAAAATATGAAACGTGATTCCAACGGTACAACTTTGAAACTTGAAACCTTAAACTCGGATGTCGTCGTCCGCCGGGCGCGACTGACCGATGTGCCGGCGATGATGCCATTACTGAATAAATATGCGCGGCAGGCGGAAATTTTGCCGCGCATAGAAGCAGACGTGTACCAGTCCATCCGCGAGTGGGTGTTGGCGGAAAAGGGCGGCGAAATCGTTGGCATGGGGTCGCTGCTGATATTGTGGGGCGATTTGGCGGAAGTGCGCTCGCTGGTCGTTTCACCGGCAGCGCACGGACGGGGCATCGGGCGGAAGATAGTGACCCAACTGCTGGAAGATGCAACGCGACTTAAAATTCCCACCGTGTTTGCTCTCACGCGGCAAGCGGGGTTCTTTTTAAAGGTGGGGTTTATTCTCACAGATAAAGAAAAACTGCCGCGCAAGGTGATGAAAGATTGCGTGTTTTGCCCCAAATTCCACGCCTGCGATGAAATTGCAGTGGTGTATCCCATTCAAAAACGTCATGGAAGGCAATCGTCGGTGTAATTTACTTTTTCAATACATATTTCTCAAACGCTTCGGCTGTCCACGGCATGAGCGGCTTGAAAAAATTATCGAAAATAGCGCGGGCATACACCCGAATCTCATATTGGGCATCATTCGGCATTCGCAGCGAGAGAAAGTGCATTAAATTGTGGGCATCAATTTTGGCGACCCACGTGTAATATACCGCAAAGCCAGATAGAAACACCCGCGCCTGCTCACGTGCCACACCCATATCCATCGCTTTTTGATACAGGTTGAACCCGCGCTCGTAATGCTCAGTGAGCAGTTTTGATAGTGCTGCCGCCTGTGCCGCATCGAGTTCGCCTTCGCTGGCTTGTTTGTTGTCGGCGGCTTGTTTGCGCCATATGTCCGGTTCGTAAAAATCGTTTTCCTTAAATGGGGTATATCGCCCCGATTGTGCGTTGAAATTCCATGTGCGATGGCGCACCCACTGCCACCATGTGACCACCGGCGCGCGCACGCGAAATTTAAATTCCACCTGCTCGAAAGGGCTGGTATGCCGGTGGCGCAATAGGTAAAAAAGCAACTTTTTATCCTGCTCCGAGCCTTTGCTTTCGCCCAAAAATGACACCCGTGCGGCATTGACAATCGCCAAATCGCCGCTGATACCGGTGTTGGGGTGTGGCATCATATCCAGCAATTGAACATATCCTTTATCCAGCACCGGAATTTGTTTGCCAATTAAATCGGTTGCAGTGGTCATAAATCCTCCCGCTGAGGGTTAGTGTTCAAAAATTTAAGTCTGATGGCGCGAAGGTGCAAAGAGTATTTTGCGTTGGCAAGCTACCATACGCGGCAAATGAACCCTTTTAAATATGCGGCTTCGGGGAAGCTGAGCAACACGGGATGGTCGCTGCCCTGATGGAGATATTCCAAAATTTGCACATCGCGTTTGGCATCCACGGCTGCACCGAACAGAATTTTTTGGAAGAGCATCCCGTTAATTGCGCCCGAACACGAGAATGTTACCAGTATACCGCCGGGGCGTAATAGTTTCATCGCCAATAAATTAATGTCTTTATAGCCTTTACTGGCTGCTTTTATTTGGCTGGCGTTACGGGCGAATTTTGGCGGGTCGAGAATAATCACATCAAACGTCCACCGTTGGTCGCGGTAGGCGCGCAACAGTTTAAATACATCGGCGGTGGCGTAAGTATCATCCCGATTTTCAAACCCATTGAGCCACATATTCTGCTCGGCAAGCTTGTGTGCCGGTTCAGATGTATCCACATTCATAATGCGCCCGGCGCCGGCGGCAGCGGCATACACACTGAACCCGCCGGAATAGCTGAAGGTGTTCAGTATTTCTTTGCCCGTTGCATACGGCATAATTCGTTTGCGGTTTTCGCGCTGGTCAAGAAAGAAGCCGGTTTTTTGCCCCCCTTTTACATCCACAAAAAACTGCAACCCGTTTTCCTCAATTTGTATCTGGTCGGGCGGTACTTCTCCCCATAGGGGTCCGGTGACGGGAACCAATCCTTCCAATTTGCGGGTGTAGGTGTCCGAACGCTCGTAAATGCCCTGAGGCGCCGTGCATTCGGTCAGCGCGGCGATGATTTCCGCTTTGTGTCGTTCTGCAGCGACAGACAGAAATTGCGCAATTAGCCACGGTCCGTACCGGTCAACAATCAATCCGGGTACGCCGTCTGCTTCGGCATGGATGAGCCGGTATGCTGTGGTGGCGACACTATTTGCCAGCGCTGCGCGCCCGTCTACAGCCCGTTTCACCCGCCGCATCCAAAAACCGGCGTCAATGGTTTCATTGTGCCGCCACGTGAGGATTCGCACCCGAATTTGTGAATTCAGGCTAATGATCCCCCGTCCCAAAAAGCGGGCGTTTTTATCCCAAATGTCCACGATGTCGCCGTTTTTGGGATCTCCTTCAACGCGCTGAATCGCTCCCGAAAATATCCACGGGTGGCGATTTATAATAGATTTTTCTCGATTTTTTTTCAGGATGATCTGGCTGGTGATCATAGAACCCTCGCTGGGTTGGTGGAGTAACGGCATTTTCTCGCCAGTAGAGATTTGCCGCCGAATTCGAATATGCTATCTGGCATTGTAACCGACGATTATATCAGCGTCAAGCGGGAAAATCGTCCTGCTTAATCTAATTTGGGTTTAATTCCCCGCGACTTGCCACGACTGTCGTTCCCGCGCAAGCCGGAATCCGGAAAATGGATTCCGGATATTTTTCTCCGAAAAATTCCGGAATGACAGCCTGATACCCCGCAACTTGTTGCAGGGAGTATTCATTGAATGTTGCGCGGTAAATTTTTGGGAACATCTTGCATCAACAAACGCAGCGCTGCCAGACGAAGGCTGAACATAGGCGCTTCTTTTTTATACTGCCGGTATTCATCACCAAATTTGCGGATAGCTTCCGGCTCTTCCATCCATTTTATCATCGCCAGCATCAACAGCATTTCCAGCGG
>CAYZQQ010000416.1:0-3320 GCA_964480075.1 uncultured Anaerolineaceae bacterium | reverse complement strand
TAATATGGGTCTACGCCAGTATAGAACACACGCTTCAGAATCTCACGGACGGAATCTTTGCCGAACGGGCCGGGCAAGCTGTTGCCGGGGCTGCCTTTGGTGCGCAGTGGCAGGGTTTGCCCGGCGACGGTGACGGTGGTGCCGTTGAGCCGTTCGGCAACGCGCGCGTTGGACAACATTTCTTCTGCTGCCCAGCGGAAGGAAAATTCGATGACATAGCGCTCTACCGGATGGGCGATGAGGGCTTCGCCATCCCCCAAATCGTCTCCGCCGAAGTATGGGCAGTAGCCTTTGCCGTTGGGGTCGGTGCAAACGGAGCCATTGCCGCGGCAGTATCCCAGCAGTACCGTGCCGTTGTGCAAGCCCTTCTTGGCGCGCTCTCGCAGACCTTTGGTGGTTTCAATTCTCAGTTTATCGATATAAATTTCTGCCAAAGTGCCAAGCACGGCAAGCGTGAGCTTCCCCCAGGGCGTAGTGAAATCCAGATTTTCGGTCAATGAAACGAAAGAAACATTGTGCTGTTGCAAGTTTTCGATGGCGCGCAGCAAGCCCGCCAGCGAGCGATAGAAACGATCGATGGCGTGAACGACAACCACATCACAGCGACCGGCATCGGCATCTGCCAGTAGTTTTTGCAACGCGGGACGGCTGTCGAGCGAGCCGGAAATTCCGGCATCGGTGTAAATTTCGATGAGTTGCCAGTTTTTCCGGGTGCAAAAATCGGTGATGGCGCGGCGCTGGGCATCAAGCGAGTGCCCGCTTTCCGCTTGATCAGTGGTTGAGACGCGGGCGTAAACGGCAACACGAATGGTAGTGTTCATAAAAAAACTTCCAAAAAAGTTGTAAATGGATTTAAGGTGTAATACAATACGGGAGCGACGGGAAAAGTGTAACGGGAAACGGAAGAGGAGTCAATATGGGTGAACGAGAGAAATACAAACGCGATATATTTGTGCCATACCTGCGGGCGCTGGTGGAAGCGGATGGCAGCAGCATGCGGAAAATCAGCTTGGCTGCCGGGCAGGATCATGGCGCGGTGCGGCGAATACTGAAGCTGGGGACGCGTCCGACGCGGGATGCCTGCATTGCTTTTGCACATTATTTCGGGGTTGACCCGAATGAATTTCTTCAGAAGGCGGGGTACGAACCACTGGCATACTTCGATTTGAGTCTGGCAGACCCGAATGAATTTTCGCCGGATGTGAAACGGGTGGCACGGGAATTGATGAAAATTGAAGACGTTAACGTGCGACGGCGAGTGAGCGAGTCGGTTTTGCGATTGGTGAAAGAAATGTTCATCGGAGAGGATTAATGAGCGAACAACAATTTCCGGCGCCGACGGTGGGGGCATTCATCATCAATCCGCAGGGTGAAGTGTTGATGGTGCAGAGCCACAAATGGCATGACCGATTCACCATTCCGGGCGGGCATATCGAATTGGGTGAGCGGATGGAAGACGCATTGGTGCGGGAAGTGAAAGAAGAAACGGGCTTGGATGTAACCGATTTGGAATTTCTACTCTTTCAGGAATTCATTTTCGATGAAGCATATTGGAAACGGGGGCACTTCATCTTTTTCGACTTTGCCTGCCGAACCGAATGCACCGATGTCTCCTTAAACCACGAAGCCGAGCATTACGAATGGGTATCCCCGGAGGACGCGCTGTCGATGGATATTGACCGCTACACCGAACGCGCATTACAGCGGTATTTAGAACTGCGAGAGAAATAAAAAAAGCGGTCTGCCATCAAAAGACAGCCAACCGCAAAATAACTTAATACGATTTGGTGGAACTACAAACTCCAAGTATCCCATCAACAAAATAGCCACATTTGCAAATAAAACGTAACTATTCAGGATATACATCGGAACACAGAGAAACACGGAGTTTTCACAGAGGCCACAGAGATTTTTTGTGGTACCATTTGGTTTTCTCCGTGTATCTCTGTATTTTCTCCGCGAAACTCTGTGTAACTGAATAGATACTCACGAATATCACAAATTATCGAATAACACCAATCATCAATCAAAATTTGTGATATTTGTCCATTCGTGTCATTCGTGATTGTGCATACCACTATTTTCCGGATAGACTCTAATCGTATTTCGACAGGTAAGGACAGACCGATGTGTCTGCCCTGATGGAGCGAACACGCCGGGCCGCCCCTACGAAAAACCGTTATTTAATACCTCACCTTACACAGTTCGAGATTTGACAAAGTTCGATGTTTTACAATATAGATTTTGCCCCCTGATGAAGAAACCGCTTCGCGTCCCCCTGACCCCCTCCCCCCAAATTTGGGGGAGGGGTCCAAAAGGGGTGCGCGAGGGGGACTTCATCCCCCTCGCTCTCTCTCACTCCCCCCTTCCCGGTGGGAAGGGGGGACACAGGGGGGATGGAGAATATCGAAATTTGGTAGTGGTTATAGGTTAACTGGTAGAGTGCTACGTTTGAAAATGGATTTTGTCTGTCATTCCCGCATGCTTTAAGCGGGAATCCACGCTTGATATCCTGATGGATGCCCGATAACTACATTCGGGCATGACAATCATCCTGAATAGGTTATCAGTCAATATGTTACCACTATCCGAAATTTTAGATTTTTGACAACAATTCCGGTAATTTCATTTTGTCAAATCCGTGTCTACGTAAGGTGAGTTACTTAAATCATATCATTCTCACGGCTCTCGGTTGTATGCCAGCGATTGAATCAGCCAGCAGCCGCTTTGGCGGCGCGCCGTCCACAAATCACCGCCGGGCGATACTTCATCACCGATGCGAGTGGTGCCCGTAACCACCGCCTGCGCCCCGGAGACGACAATTTCCAGCGATTTTGGTTGCGATACAGCGGGCGCACCGGGAAAAACCCGGTACACATATCGCTGCCGAATGGCATCTTCCCCGCGCCAATGACGGTCGTCTGCGGGGTCGTTTGGGGTGTGCATCGCATCGGACACCACACCGTTTGCCGCCCAAAGGTTCATCAATGCGTCAATATTTTTCTCTGCCAAAAATTCCGATTCGGCATTCAACACCGCCGCAATTGCCGCATCATCACCGGAGAAGGAATCATTCAACCCGCACGAACCAACGACCACCGCAGGCATCGCGGTGGCAGTAACAGAGGGCGTGCATCCCGCAATTGCAACCAGCGCCATCCCCGTCAATATCAATAAAATATTTTGTATGCCACGTGGATTGCCAAAATATCGGAATATCATTTCGCTTTCAGCAACAGATGGCTCAGAAATTCGCTGTAAAGTGCCAGCGTGTCTTCATCACTGCCGTATGGCGACGAGGTGAGCCGCACCAGCGTTAC
>CAYZQQ010000415.1:0-3323 GCA_964480075.1 uncultured Anaerolineaceae bacterium | reverse complement strand
AAACAAGCGCTCAGTATGTCGATGGGATTTGGCTGCAATGCGGCTGGCGTGGTGTCAACCCGTATTATTGACAGCCCTCGCGAACGGCTCATCGCTATTATCACGAACAATTTTTCATTGTGTAATGGTCGCTGGCCCACTCAAATTATGATAGCCACGATTTTTGTCGGCGGATTAGTATCGGCGCAATTAGCCGGATTGATTTCTGCCGTGGCAGTGGTTGCTATTGCATTGCTGGGCGTGCTATTTAGTTTTGGGGTATCGTGGGGGTTATCGCGCACCATCCTCAAAGGCGAAGTATCCACATTCAGTTTAGAATTGCCGCCCTATCGACCGCCGCGCGTATGGCAAACCATCTATACCTCCATTATTGACCGCACACTCATCGTTTTGTGGCGGGCGGTGGTTTTCGCTGCTCCGGCGGGCGCGGCAATCTGGCTCATCAGCAATATTGGCATCAACGGGACATCACTGGCAGAATATTTTATCAACTGGACGAACGCCTTCGGGATACTGCTGGGATTGAACGGGATAATTTTGTTGGCGTATGTGGTCGCAATTCCGGCAAACGAAATTGTTATTCCGACTATTTTAATGTTGACCACACTGGTGCTGGGTGTCGGTGGAGGGGCAAGCAAAGGCGTGCTGTTTCAAACTCAGGCATTGGGCGACACGGCGGCTCTGTTGCACGCCGGGGGCTGGACGCTGCTGACAGCGGTCAATTTGATGCTATTTAGTCTCATCCACAATCCGTGCAGCACCACAATTTACACCATTTATAAAGAAACCGGAAGCATTAAGTGGACGACTATTTCCAGCTTGCTTCCGGTTGTGTTGGGGTTTGCCACCACATTTTTCGTGGCGCAAATTTGGCGGCTTTTCATTTAACCCGCGCCGAATGCGATTCAATTTGGGGGTGAGTCATGCCGGGACAATGTCGTTCCGGAAATTTCCGCAGGGAATTATCCGGAATCCGGAAAAAAACTATGGATTCCCGCGAAAGCGGGAATGACATCAACGGCTTTTTGAATGATTAAAATCCTGCCCCAAAATTGATTCACACCCACCCGCGCCGAATTATTTGACAGCCCACAGTGAAAAACCTATACTAAATACCTGCCCGAATAAATATGGCGGGTATTTTTTGGGGAGAGCGGATTTTGAAAGTTGCAATCATTGCCGATATTCACGCGAACATGGTGGCGCTTCAAGCGGTAGCCGCTGATTTGCAATTATGGAAACCCGATTTTATCGTGGTCGCCGGCGACATCGTCAATCGCGGTCCAAAACCACTCGACTGTTTCCAATATGTTCGGCAACGCCAGCAACGTGACGGTTGGTTGCTGCTCGGTGGTAATCACGAGGATTTCATCGTCATGCTGGCTGATGAACTGCTTGACAAAAACCGGCATCCGGTTGACCCCCATCGTTATAAATTCTATCGTCCGGTGTATTGGACCAGCCGGCAACTGTTGCCGGAACTTGACGCCATACGAGCTTTGCCATTCAGCCAAACGCTGAACGCGCCGGATGGGAGCGAATTGCGCATTGTGCATGCTTCAATGCGCGGGAACCGTGACGGCATTTATCCGGAAACCTCCAGTGCCACCCTGCGCGACCAAATAGCACCACCGCCGGCGGCATTCTGTGCCGGTCACACCCACCGCCCGCTTGTGCGCCGTATTGATGGCACACTCGTTGTAAATGTCGGCTCCGTTGGACTGCCGTTTGACGGCGACACACGAGCAGCCTACGGGCGAATCGAGTGGCTTGGAGGCGAATGGTCCGGCTCAATTCGCCGAGTAACATATGACCTTCAATCTGCCGAACACGACTTTGTTAAGACTGGATTTATGAAGGAAGGCGGTCCGCTCACCACCATTATGCTCAGTGAATTGCGCAGCGCCCGCTCTCTTCTTTACGTTTGGACGAAACATTACGAACATCTTGTTTTGTCCGGACAAATAACGATGGCGCAAGCTGTAACCGATTACCTGATTTCCCTCGCATAGCCTCCGGAAACCCGAAAACCGATATTCTCGTCCAATGAGTTTTAACAATTCTTGGGTCTTTCTATTTGACTCTGGAACAAATGTTTTGTATAATGAAGGTAGAACAAAAGTTCTTGAGGTTAGACGGATCATTGGGGGCGACGGCAATGCCTGCGGCTCGCGACAGCACCATGACAAATCAAATTCTGAATCTTCAAGCTGACCAAATCGAGATGGTACTGCAGACACACCGCGTTCCGGGGCGGGTCACCGGTGGCACGGTAACACCGCGCTGGATCCGCTATGAAATTTCACCAGCGCTCGGAAGCCGGGTCGCGTCCATCGTGAAACTGTCTGAGGAATTGGCTTTGAGGCTTGGTGCGGGAGCCGTGCGCGTGAGCCGGCAGGGTCCGTTGGTACACATTGAAGTGCCGCGCGCTGACGCCCGTCCGGTTAATTTGCTGCCGCTGCTATCACAGCTGCCTGACATGCCAAAACAATCGGCGGTGTTGGGTCTCGATGACGGTGGGGTACCGCTATTGCTGCGGCTGCCGTCGCCAGAAGTTGCTCATGTGCTCGTGGCAGGGACTACAGGCTCCGGAAAAACAGCGCTCGCCCAGTCGATGGCGCTCAGCCTGGCGATGAGCAATCGGCTGGGTGAGATTCAGTTAGTTATGATTGACCCGAAGGGAAGCGGATTTGGACCACTGGCGGACCTGCCGCACTTGCTTCGTCCCGTTGAACGAGAAGTGCATCGAGCAATTTTTTTATTGAGTGATTTGGTTGATGAAATGGTGCGCCGCGACAAAGAAGGTATCAGCGAACCGCGGGTCGTAATTTTTATCGACGAGGTCGCCGATTTGTTGGATCAGGGAGGGAACGCGATGGCGCGCCTGCTCACTCGATTGACACAGCGCGGTCGCGGTGCCGGCATCCACATTGTGGCATGCACCCAAAAGCCGCTGGCAGCCTCCATTGGCAGTTTAACCAAAAGCAATTTTCCCGTCCGACTGGTCGGCAGTGTCGCCAGCCCGGACGATGCAAAAGTTGCGGCAGGGATTTCCGGCACGGGTGCAGAAAAGCTTATGGGGCGAGGCGATTTTCTGTTGGTGGCAAAAGGTCGCGTGCGCCGGTTTCAGGCAGCATATATCAGTCCGGCTGATGCACAACAAGTTGTAAACCGGATGGTTGGGTCGGAGCGGCACGGGCGACGGTGGCTTGCACAAGAAACACCCGTGGCATTAGCGGCAACCGGCACAGAGAGTGGGGCATCGCGGCGCAATTCTTCTCGGAATCCCCTGCGTCGATTGTTTGGTACACAATTGAAATTAA
>CAYZQQ010000414.1:0-3338 GCA_964480075.1 uncultured Anaerolineaceae bacterium | reverse complement strand
TTTCTATCACTGGTGAAGAAACCGCTTCGCGTCCCCCCTTCCCGCCGGGAAGGGGGGACAGGGGGGATGGGGGGGATGGGGGGGATGGGGAAAACTCGAAATTCGGGATTTTCACCAACAATACCATGATTTTGATTTTGTCAAATCCTCGACTGCGTAAGGTGAGTTATTAACCTCGAAATTCATTTCGGGACACCCCCGTGAATTGCTGAAGCCCCGTCTTTTTTCTTGGATTTTTGCGAGAGATTTACAGGTTTTGCGGTGGACGTATCATTGCAAATTGAATACCAATAATTGATTCGGTTTGGGGACAGGGGTATAATGGGGCAAGTTCACCGGAAAACACGCAGGTGAGGCACAACGTTGTAGCGCTTAAAATTTACCAAAGGAGGTAGTGTTTCTATGAGCGCAAATCCTAAGCGAGGATTCGTGTCTAGTACTATGTCATATAAGGGTGGCATTGGGCACTGGTCATGGATACTGCACAGACTTGGCGGTTTGGGTATCGCCTTTTTCCTTATTTTACACATTCTGGATATTTTTATGGTAGGTGTCAGCCGGGCGGCATTTGAAAATTTGCTGTTTATCTATCATTCGCCGATTTTGCGTCCGCTATTATGGGCGCTGGTGTTTGGCGTATTCTACCATGCCCTCAATGGGCTACGCATTATTATTCAAGATTTTTGGC
Source organism: uncultured Anaerolineaceae bacterium (assembly GCA_964480075.1). Taxonomy (GTDB): domain Bacteria; phylum Chloroflexota; class Anaerolineae; order 4572-78; family 4572-78; genus JANTHQ01. Next base: position 2,650 of record CAYZQQ010000414.1, on the reverse strand, counting down.
CCCAAATGTTCCGCTATCAGAAACAGATGGCGACCACGGTCTGGGTAATTGTGATTGTGTTGACCATTTTTTTGGTTGGTGTTGACATTGCGGGAATGATGGCTTAGGGAGGATAATGATGACCACACGATATGCTCGTACCCCAAAACCGAGCGGCAGTACATTTGAACTTCTGTCGTGGTTCTACATGCGCGCGTCCGGCGCATTATTATCACTGATGGTTGTTTTTCATTTAATTTGGATGCATTATGTCATCGGGCTCAGTAACATCAACTTTGATGTGATTGCCGCCCGCTGGACGGGACCCGGAGGGATTTTCTGGCGTTCGTACGATTTGACATTGTTGGCGTTAGCTTCGTTTCATGGTATGAACGGCACCCGATTTGTTATTGATGATTATATCCATCACCGGGGATGGCGCGTTTTTGTTAAAGCGCTCGTCGCACTGGTGTTACTGCTGATGATTGCTCTTGGCGGGTTGGTAATTTTTACATTTAACGGATAACGGAGACGTGAGCTATGCAATACCATAAACACGATGTTATAATCGTCGGCGCAGGCGGCTCGGGATTGATGGCTGCCCTGTATGCCGGCAAAGAGGTAGATACCGCGGTGATTTCAAAACTATATCCTACCCGCTCGCACACGGGTGCGGCGCAGGGCGGGATTGGCGCCGCGCTGGCAAATTTGGAAGAAGACCACTGGGAATGGCACGCCTACGATACAATTAAAGGCGCAGACTTCATCGGCGATCAGGATGCCATTGAATTTATGTGTAAAGATGCCCCCAGCGTAGTGTATGAGCTGGAACATATGGGTCTGCCCTTCGACCGCACACCCCAAGGTGAAATCTCACAGCGCCGGTTTGGCGGACATACCAACAATGAAAGCAAACAGCCCGTATTGCGTGCCTGCAACTCTGCCGACCGTACCGGACATATGATTCTGCAAACCCTCTATCAGCAGTGCATCAAAAACAACGTCAATTTTTACGATGAATACCAGATGCTTGACCTGATTATGGTTGACGGTGAAGCGCGCGGCGTGGTAGCGTATGAAATTGACACCGGCGAACTGCACGTTTTCCACGCCAAAGCCGTTATGCTTGCTACCGGCGGCTGGGGGCGGGTGTGGAACATCACCTCCAACGCGCTCACGCTCACCGGCGATGGCCCGGCAATTGTGGCGCGGCACGGAATGCCATTGGAAGATATGGAATTCTTCCAGTTCCATCCCACCGGTTTATACAAATTGGGTATTCTCATCACTGAAGCCGTGCGCGGCGAAGGCGGGGTACTCATCAATGGGCAGGGCGAGCGTTTTATGCCGAAATATGCCTCTCATGTTAGAGATCTTGCCTCGCGTGACGTGGTCTCTCGTGCCATCTATATGGAAGTGATGGAAGGGAAAGGAGTTGATGGGAAAGATTACGTCAATTTAGATGTGACCCCCACTACGGTCAATAAATATTTTGAAATTGATGATTCCCGTGCTCCCAATGGTGAACTTCGTCACATTGATGCCGAGTTCGTCCGTGCCAAACTGGAAGACATCACCGATTTCTGCAAAACTTATGTGGGCGTTGACCCCACCACAGAACCCATTCCTGTGCAGCCCACGGCTCACTACGCTATGGGGGGTATCCCCACCGATATTGATACCCGCGTATGGCGCAGCGAAAATAAAGACACGGTACCGGGGCTGTATGCCGCCGGTGAATGTGCCTGCGTCAGCGTCCACGGGGGTAATCGGTTGGGAACCAACTCATTGCTCGATATTGTCGTTTTCGGGCGTCGCGGGGGCAAAATTATGGCTGTAGAAGTCAAAGAAAAAGACTTCAAACCCATTGACGCCGAAGCGGCGGCTGCCAAAGTTCAAGCAAAATTGGATGCCATCTTAAATAGTACCGGTACTGAAACGCTGGCGGCAATTCAACAAGAAATGAAATCGGTTATGAGTAAAGATATTGGCGTTTTCCGCATTGAAGAAGGTATGGCAGAAGCCGTAAAGAAAATCAAAGAGCTGCGTAAACGTTACAAAAACATCCACATTGATGATAAGGGCAAACGGTTTAACACCAATTTGCTGGAAGCGTGGCAATTGGGCAACCTGCTCGACATTGCGCTCATTACCGCTGAATCTGCATTGGCGCGCAAAGAAAGCCGTGGCGCGCATGCCCGCGATGATTACAAAGAACGCGATGATGAAAATTGGATGAAACACACGGTCTCGTTTTTAGACGCAGACGGCGCTGTAACCTTAAAATACGCTTCGGTTGCGGTTACCAAATATGAACCGGTAAAACGTGTATACTAGGGGTGAAGGAGACGAAAAATGAAAGTAACGCTTAAAATCCAACGGTTCAATCCCGAACAAGACAGTGCCCCATATTGGAAAGAATATACCATTGACGCCAAACCCACCGATCGGGTGCTGGACGGATTGTTGACAGTGAAACTCACCCAAGACGGCACATTTACCATGCGCAGTTCGTGCGCACACGGCGTTTGCGGCTCTGACGCCATGCGCATCAATGGGGTAAACCAACTGGCATGTAAATCGTTGTTTAAAGATGTCGGAACCAATGTTACCGTCGAACCGATTGCCGGACTGCCCATCATTAAAGATTTGGTGGTTGATATGGAACCGT
>CAYZQQ010000413.1:0-3343 GCA_964480075.1 uncultured Anaerolineaceae bacterium | reverse complement strand
TCCCCCATTCAGCCATGGCATCTTCTTGGATTTTAAGTATATTTCCGACCATGCGCGGCAGATAATTTCTGCCTTTAACGTAAAAACGCCCAGTCAAGAAACGCCCATCAAAAATTTGTCGGGGGGGAACATCCAGAAGCTCATTTTGGCGCGGGAGTTGAGCCGCAAACCGCGCGTACTCATCGCCGCCCAACCGACGCGCGGGGTGGACATCGGCGCGATGGAGTACATTCACGACCAACTGTTGCAGCAGCGCTCGGAGGGGCTGGCAACCCTGCTCATTTCGGAGGATTTGGATGAAGTGCGTGCGCTCTCTGACCGCATTGTGGTAATGTTCGGCGGGGAGGTGATGGGCATTGTCAACAATGATGACACCACTGTGGAAGAACTCGGCTTGATGATGGCGGGCGAAAAACAACGAATGCCGGTTTGAATGCCGCCCATCGAAAGATATGTGTCCGCTCCCGGTTAATGAAGCTTGGGATGTACTGAAATTCCCAACCCCGCCAGCACCGTCTTCACCTGTGACAGTTTGTCCGCCGCCACAATCGCCAGCGTCCGATTATCGGCAGCAAATGGCGTGAGCGCTCCGTGCAAACGCGGATAGTTCATCAATTCCGCCATAATTTCCGCATCTTGAAATTCAATCAGCGTGAGCGTCTCCAGCGCGACAGCGCCATAATACCCGCCCCAAGATTTAACCCGCGTGACAATCTCCGGCGGCAGTGCCCCGCGATTCAACTGTTGCAAATCATCCAACATTGCCAGCACACTTTTTTTATCGCCCGTGCCGCGCTGCACCGAATCTTCCGTGAGCCGCCAATGTCCGTTATCTGTTTCTGTGGCATAGCGTTCCAAACGTCCGCGCAGATACAGCCCCAACGTACCCAATACCGGCACAATTTCCCCGTCCGGCTGAATTTGCACACTGCCGTTCACCGATTCCGCCGCGGTGCTGCCGCTGGCAGGCAGTATATCGTGCCGGAATAATGTCCGCTTCAGCGCCGGCTGGTTGTTTTTCTGGAGGATTGCCATAGTGGGCGTGAGTGGGCGCGCAATGTGTTGATTAATCGCGGGGGTGTCCCGCAATTTTTGCAGCGTCGCCCTATCAGCGGTTTGCAGCAAATCTACCCCGCGCCGAAAAACGATGCGCTGGTGATGGGCGCCCCATTCCTGCAATGAGCGCAACACATTTTGCGGAATCGGCTGCCCGGTGATGTCTGCCAGCCATTGGATGATTGTGTCGGTGGAAATATCCGCTTGCTGGGCGCGGTACACCGACTGGCGGGAGATTTGATATTCGATGGTGGTCACTTCCGCCCGAATGCGTTCCGCAAACAAATCCAGCTTCGCCAACACCGCCAACGCCACGGGACCGATTGCCAACAGTTGATAATTCGGTTGCAACACCACTTTTCCGGCATCGTCCGTTTTGGCGGCGGGCGGGTCGCGGTGAAATAAAACCGTGCGCCCCAACGCCGTCGGGCGAAAAACGTGGGGCGGCTGCGCTTTTTCTGGCAACCCGAATTCAATTAGTCCCAGTCTAAACAGTGCGGCTTGCAAATAATATCGGATAAACTCCGTTTCACGGGCATCGCATTCTGCCAACAACTCATCCCGCCCGCCATACAAACTCAGCCCATCCACATAAAAATACTGGTCATACGAGCGGCGTTTTCTTGCTTCCAATTTACCGCGAAAAGCGAAGAAAAAAAGCGGGTCATCATCCTGCACCTGCTGGCAAAAATCATCAATGGTAATCCAGTCATCCGGCGGATACCCGGTCAATGTTTTCAAGATGTGCTGATGCGCCCGGTCAGTGTTGACGCGCACCATTGAATTGCCCAATCGTGCTTGCTGTATGCCGATATTTTTTTGCCAGATGTTGAAAATCTGCGCCATCTGGGTGTGGAGGGGGGTTGTCCAAAACGCCGGTATATCATCCGTTTGGGATGTGGTTATTTGCAAACGACTATCACGAATTTGGATTAATTTCAGGTCTTGCAATAGCATGCGCAGGGTCAATAAAGGCGCGGCTGACGGGTCTGTTTCCCGCGAGACTGTTTTGAAATCTTTCACGGGGTTCAACAACTGTTGATTGATGGCTTTCAAATCGCGCTTGCCGACGTTCCCCGTTTTGAGTATTTTGGGGGAATTCTGACGCACATACTCCCAGTAGAAATATAAATCCCGCAGAAGTGGCTGCATAGATGACACGGCTTGAGTATATGTCGGTTTAATTTTGGGGGATGGGACGGGTTCCGGTATGGGCAGACATGCCCAGATAACTTGGGGAATGAATATTGTTTGCGCGGGATGGAAGCGTAATTTGTAGGCTTGCCCGGAGGTGGCATAGGCGGCAGGCGGGCGGCAGAACACCAATCCCCAATAGGTCAGCCGCGCCAGAACATCCTCAAATACCCGTGAGTCTCCTTCATGCGCCGGGTCGCCGCAATAGCCCTTTTCGCCATACGTTTCGGGGAAGTATCTATCTTCCAGCGAAGATGCTGGTGTTTCCACAATCAGGTTTTTGCGTTTCAATTCACGGCGCAACCGGACGGATGAGACACTTTTCCCCAGTAATAAAATGCATTCCAGCGCCATTCGGTCGGATGGGGAGATGTGTTTCAGCGATTTGGATACCCGTTCACACGTGAAAAACCGGTTTTTTAGCAGGGTGTGCAGCCGGTCTTTGGGCAGATATTTGCCGCGCTCATCTTTGACATTAAAACCGGCGGCTTCCGCCATTTTGCGCAAAGTTTTAATGTGATATGAATTGAGCAACCGCGTGATTTCATCACTCATGATGTGACCCGCTCCGTGACTTTGGGGGTATAGCCGGCTTTTTCCAATTCCGCCGTCAGCGCGTCCACCCCTTCGCCGGAAATTAATATGGCGCGCGGGGAAATTTCCGCCACCAGCCAATCGTTCAGCGATGTGACCGCTTTCATTTCAATGAGCGTATGGTCATCGGCAAATTCGATGAGCGTCATATCCTGATAAAGCTGCACCTGCCCATACGCCTGCCACCATTGCTCCAGATGGGTTTGAATGGATGGGGGAACTTCCGGCGAAATTTTATCTTGCCATGCCGCCAACAAATCCGCCGCCGATTTGCCGCTTTCAAAACTCTGATGGGTGGTCGCAATATCCAGACGGTAGGTCACATCGGTGGCAGAGACGGATTCCATGCTGGCAAAACGGCTGATGGCGAGCAACGCCGCTGCATCCGCCGCCGCATTCACTGTGATGCGGCTTCCATCCACGCGGATGCTGTCTTGGGGGGTCGGTGTGGCGCGGTCGGGCGCGGCGGGGGAGTGGGCGAGGGGGGGGGGGGTTGGGA
>CAYZQQ010000412.1:0-3347 GCA_964480075.1 uncultured Anaerolineaceae bacterium | reverse complement strand
AAAACCTTTTTCATACACCAATCGCCCCACCGAAAAAATGAGCGGCTCGCCGGGCGCAGCATATCGCGCCCGAAAAACCGCCAAATCGGTGGGCGAAAAACGGTCAAGTTTCGCCATACTGATGCCGTTGGGAATCATATCGACTTTGTCGGAAGGCAATGCGAACAATCGCACCAACTCATCGACCATATACGTGCTGCACGCAATAACCCGCCATGCCTCAAACGACAAATTGCGTTCAACTTCATCAATATTTTTAGAAAGCTGATTGAGCAGTGCGCCATTGCGCCACCGCCCGCGTTCGGTAGCGTGGATGGTTGCCACCATCGGGCATTTATGGCTCAATTTCAACTCAATGGCGGCGATGCCGACCAGCCAATCGTGCGCGTGAATCAGGTCAAACCCGCCGAGTTCATCCCATAATTGGGTTGCCCGCGCATCCAATCGCTCATTGATTGCCATAGCGCGGGTGTAAATATCCGCCGTGGAGTCCACAGCGGCGTTATCTACCCAATGGATACTTAAATTGGGGTGAAGGGTCTCATTTAATTTTGGGGGGTTGGCGCGGGGGGCAAGGACGTGTATCTCAACGCCATTTTGCGCCAGCGCCGGCGCCAATTCGGCGACGTGACGCCCCAAGCCTCCCGTAACAAATGGTGGGAATTCCCACGAAAGCATCAATACTCTCACAGTGATGTCCGTTTATTGTATCGCATAAAGTTGCTCGCGCGTGAGCCGGGATGAGTGTTGCGTTGCCCGGTCAATCGCACGGAAAAAGTCACGTGTTGCCAAATATGCCTGTTTTGCCTGCATATCGGGCGGACTGCCTGCCAGCGATTGATAATCGGTATCAAATGTGGGGGGCAGGGTTGAAAAATCAGTCAATTGAGCAGGGTTAATCGTCCACAATTGCGCCGCATCGAAAATCGGTTTGGTTGCGGCAAACACCGATGGTTCCCATTCGCCAATCACACCCATCACATCAGAGTCTATCACGAACCGGTTTGCCTGCAAAATTGCCTCATCCTGCCGAGTGAAATCGTTGAGCGCCACCAATTCAAATTTGTAGCCACCCACACCGCCTTTGAGATTAACTTCGCGCAGCGCCAATTTCACCCCGTAAAGCCGCTGATAACCGTTATTGCGCCCGATACCTTCAAACGGGCTGAGCAATCCAATCTTTTTCACGGGGATTGTCCCACAGCTTGCCAGCAACAATGCTCCAATCATCAAAATTATTATGTGTTTCAGCTTGCTGCACCGATGATGCATGTTATAATGCCGCCTATCGTGCTTTTTCCGGAGGTTGACTTTAAATGGTCTCACAATTTTTGGCAAACTCAAAACAACGTGTTGTAATTTTTATGCTGATAGCATTGACAGCGGCATGTTCGTCCGCCGCAAAAGTGCCCGTATCCACTGTCGCACCGAAGGTGCATCCGGCGCCGGTCTCATTCGTCACCGCCACACCCGCTCCGGCGGCAACCTTCACCGCCACCGCTGCCCCGTTGCCCACCGCCACGCCCGCGCCAACTGTCACACTCGCACCGACTGACACCCCCGTCCCGGCAGATACCGCGACCGCCATCCCGGTGACCGCCACAGCCGTGCCGTCCACCGCCACCCCCGCCCCACCGCTGCCAACAGTCACCCCGATGCCGCCCACCGCCACACCCACTCCCGCGCTGGATTTCGTCATTTCGGACATTCACGTGATGGGCTTGGGCGAAAATAACGGCGGCATTGAAGGTCCCGGCTCGATGCACGTCATTTTCATCACCGTGGTGGATGCGGCAGGCAATCCCATTGACGGGGCGCATGTGGTCAATACCGCCCCCTATCCCGGCGAAACAATTTCCGGCGATAAAGGTCCCGGTAAAGCAGAAATTCTGATGAACAAAGAGGTTTTCAATCTGAAAATTGACCGTGTGAACGGCGCGCCGGTTTCCAGCGAAATTTCGCACAATTTATCGCTGATGCAACCGGACCCCGCCGACATCGCCGGAAAATTGGGCGACGCCTGCCCCACGGCGGATAACTGCCCGTTACCGCCATACAAACACTTTTCATACCAAATTACCTTTCAGCGAACGTATTGAGGGTTTCAAGTTTCAGGTTTAGCAATTCCCGGTGTGAACCGGCTGCAAAGTGGCTGATAGAACACAAATTGCACAGATTACGCTAATTTTCGCCGATTTTCGCCGATTTTTTACGTTTATCCGAGCTAATCCGTTTTATCTGTGTCATCGGTGTTCTATTCCGACTTGGCAACTCAAAGCGTTTATCTAAAGCGGGAATTGCTGTTTCAGGTTCAACGTTTCACGTTTTCACGCATCACGGAGTAATTTTATGAGGCGTTTTTTAGCCATTTTTTCAGCCATATTTCTGCTGGCTGCATGCCAGTCCACTCCCGCCGCCCCCAGCGAAGCATCGCCGGCGGCAACGCCGACAAATGTAAAAGTGGTGCTGGCAAACGCAACAGCCACCCCCACCGCAACAGCCATCACCGCCCCCACCGAGTCTCCCACCAGTGCCATTGTCAGTACGGCAACACCGCAAAAAACAGCCGCACCCAAACCAACCGCGTCGCCATCACCCACTGCCACCGAACCCCTTGCTGTCACCGGCACGGTGAACGGCGATATAGTGAATGTGCGCGCCGCGCCATCCACCGCAGCCGAAATTATCGGCACGGTAACGGTGAGCGACACCGTGACCCTCACCGGACGCACGCCCGGCAACGATTGGTGGCGCATCACGGTTGATGATACTGCCGGTTGGGTCAGCGCAGATTTTGTGGATACCGTCCCGACCATCGCAACAGTGCCAACTGTTTCCATCCCCACCCCCACCGTGACAATTCCGGCGCTCATCGCCAGCGAATCCATCACCGGCGCGGTCACCGGCATCGTCACCGGCGATTTACTGAATGTCCGCAGTACGCCATCCACCGGCAGCAGTATCGTCGGCAGCGCCACGCTCAGCCAAACCGTGCAGGTTATCGGCAAAACCGATGGGAATGATTGGCTGGAAGTGTGTTGTTTGGCAAATGGCGATACGGGCTGGGTGTTCGCCGATTTTGTTCAGGTTGAAAAAGCCGATGTAATTTCTGTGACCGCCAAATCCGAAGCCACCCCTGCTCCACCATCGCCCGCCGCATCCACCGGGACGCTGGCATCACTCGCGCCCCATGAAGACAACACCCTGCCCGGCGATGGCGGCTGGGGCATTCCCACTGCCACAGACCCGCTCACCGGCGCACCGCTCACCGCCGATAGTTTGTCGCGCCCGGTGACCATCTGCATCAACAACGACCCGCAAGCGCGCCCGCAATTCGGTATCGGCGC
>CAYZQQ010000411.1:0-3369 GCA_964480075.1 uncultured Anaerolineaceae bacterium | reverse complement strand
GCAGTATGGGTGGTATATAGAAAGAGAATTTACTTCTGACACGACAATTCATCTGAAACGAGGTTTAAATATGCTAGACCCCAAAAGCCCCATTGGGTGGCGTTTTGCCCAAATGAACGAACGTGTTGCCAGCGCAAAAGCGCAGGATTTGTATCTGTATCAGCAGGAAGCAGAAAAAATTGACGGGATGCACGTGACCATCAAAGGGCGGGATATGCTGCAATTTGCATCCTATTCGTACCTAGATTTGCTGGGGCATCCCAAAATTGATGCCGCCGCCATTAAAGCGGTGGAGCAATACAGCAGCGGCACCCACGGCGTGCGTATTTTGGCAGGGACCATCCCCCTGCACACCGAACTGGAACGCACCATCAGCGAATTTAAAGGCACGGAAGCCACCATGGTCTATTCCAGCGGATTTGTGACCAACTATTCCACCATTGCCGCATTGGTGGGGCGAAATGACGTGGTTATTTCCGATAAATTGAATCACGCCAGTATTGTGGATGGCTGTTTGATGTCGCGCGCTAAATTTGCGCGGGTCACGCACAACGATATGGCATCGTTAGAAAAAACGCTCGCCAGCGTGCCGCCCGGCGTTGGCAAACTGGTCGTCGCCGATGCGGTATTCAGCATGGACGGCGATATTTTGAATCTGCCGGATGTGATTGGCTTGTGCAATAAATATAAAGCGCTGCTGATGATTGATGAAGCGCACTCGGTGGGCGTTATCGGCGAAACCGGACGCGGCATTGAAGAATATTTTGGAATAAAGGGCGGCATTGACATCAAAATGGGCACGCTCAGCAAAACAATTCCCAGTGTGGGCGGCTATGTTTCCGGCAGTAACGAAATTATCACCTATTTGAAACACGCTTCGCGGGCATTTATTTTTTCGGCGGCATTACCTCCTGCGCAGACAGCCGCCGCCAAAGCCGCATTTGAGGTGATATTGGAAGAGCCGGAGCGCGTGAACCTGTTGCAACGGAATGTCGCTCATTTCCTGACCGGATTAAAAGCCCGTGGATTCAATACCCTCAATTCCGAAACGCCCATCGTCCCCATTATCGCCGGCGATGACGAGCGGGCGTGGCTGATGGCAAAACTGGCGCAAGAACGCGATATTTTTGTGCTGCCGGTGGTCTCGCCCGCCGTGCCGAGCAATTTGGCGCGGTTGCGCGCCAACGTCACCGCCGGACACACCATCGAAGAGATTGACCGGGCGATGAATGTTTTTGAAGAAGTAGCTAAAGAAGTGGGTGTGCTGTAGAGTGGTTTAGCGATTGGAGAAATGTCATTCCCGCGAAGGCGGGAATCCATTGATTTTTATGGATGCCGGATATTTCCCTGCGGGAAATTTCGGAATGACCTATACCTGTAACCTGAAACTTTGGACTTTGGACTTGAAACCTGAACCCGGCGAAACCAACCTTTTTTACACCGATAGAATCCTCAATTTGGCGCATCGCGGCGCGCGAAAGCAAGCGCCGGAAAACACCCTGCCCGCGTTTCGGCTGGCGGCGGAACTCGGTGCGGACGGTATTGAGCTGGACGCCCAACTTTCAAAAGGCGGCACAGCTGTGGTGATGCACGATTTCTCGGTGGACACCACCACCAACGGACACGGGCTGGTGGGCGAATTTCCGCTGACAGAACTGAAGGCGCTCGATGCGGGCAGCCACTTTTCGCCGGAATTTGCCGGCACACCCATTCCCACACTGGAAGAGGTTTTCGCCGCACTGGGACCCGTACTGCTCATCAATGTCGAGCTGAAATCGGATGCCATCCGTGATAACGGATTGGAAGCGGAAGTTATTCGTCTAATTGAAGATTTTAATTTGCAAGATAGAGTCATCCTCTCGTCATTTAACCCGTTCGCGCTGAACCGCGCTCGTCGCATCAATCCGCGCATCAAACGCGGCTATCTGTGGGCGACCAATTTGCCATTGCTGCTGCGCTGGCGGCTGTTGCGCCGGCTGGCGCACGAAGATATGTTCCATCCCCAATGGGATGCCACCACCGCGCAGATGGTCAAACGGGCGCACGCCCAACACCATTTACTCAATGTATGGACAACCAACGAACCGGACGATATGCGGCGCATGATGGCGCTCGGTGTGGATGCCATTATGACCGATTATCCCGACCGTCTGCGGCAGGTGTTGCATGCAACCGGTTAAAATTATTTTGAATCCGTATGCGGGTCGCTGGAAAGCAAAATCATCCATTCAGCCATTGAAAGAACTATTGAAGCGATTGGAACTTCCGGTTGATTTGACCGTCACCGAACGCCCCGGACATGGCATTGCCGTGGCTCGTGCCGCCGCCGAAACCGGCTTCCAAACAATTGTCGCCGCCGGTGGCGACAGTTCCATCAACGAAGTGGTGAATGGTATGGCGCAAGCTGCCGACGCCGGTATCGCTATGCCCACATTGGGGATTATCCCGCTGGGAAGCGCCAACGATTTGGCGTTTACGCTGGGCATTCCCACCGACTTATCTGCCGCTTGCGGACAATTGCGAAATGGACATTCCCGCGCCATAGATATGTGGCAGGTCAATGACCGCTATTTTGCCAATAATTCTGCGGTGGGACTGGAGCCAACAGTTACACTGGAAGCCGAAAAAATTACCCGCATCAAAGGCACGCCGCGCTATTTAGTGGCGGCACTGCGAGCAATTTTCAAACATCCGGCATGGTATGCCCGCATCAAATGGGATGACGGCGCATACGAAGGCAGTGTGGTGCTCATTTCAATGGGAAACGGGGCGCGCACCGGCGGATTTTACCTTACCCCTCATGCGCTGGTGGATGACGGCAAGCTCGATTTTGTGTTCGCTCCGGCGATGGGACGGCTGGCGCTGCTCAAACTTTTGCCGCAAACATTCAGCGGAAAACATATCTATGACCCAAAAGTAACCTACAAACGAACCACACATCTCTCCATCGAAATTGATGAAACCCCGCTGCACACCGATGGCGAAATCATCACCCGCCGCGCCAAAAAACTAACATACACCCTTTCGCCCCATAAATTACCCGTGCTGATATAACACTATGGCGGTTGCCGGAGGCTGACTCCGACCCGCGTTTTTTACCACGGCTGTTGCAATATCGCTTGACAGAGGATTATTTCGCCCGAAATCGTAGGGGGATGTTGCAGCGTGCCCCTACAGGATGCAACTTTTTCTCCCTGATTCTGCGAGAAAAATCGTAGGGGCGGCTCGCGAGCCGCCCCTACCGACAGAACGCCTTTCCAAACACAACCCTAAAATTGACTTTGCAACAGCCGTGCGTTTTTTACATTTCGCCATTCCCCAATTTTGTGTGCTGTGGTATAATGGCTGGTAAGGCCCCAGTCCGGAATT
>CAYZQQ010000410.1:0-3380 GCA_964480075.1 uncultured Anaerolineaceae bacterium | reverse complement strand
AATAGACTTTGAAAAACGCGCCGAAAAGGGTATCGGCGGGACGGGGAATTTCTAAAATGACCACCCGCCCACCGGCGCGGCAAACGCGCGTTTGGTCTACCAGCGCGGCAGAAACATCCACCACGTTCCGCATCAGAAAACCGGATACCACCGCATCGAAACTTTCGGCGGGGAATGGCAGGCGCAGAGTATCTGCCGCGCTCCAGCGCACCGGGAGTCCGCTGGCGCGCTGCTGCCCGACGCGCATCATCGGCAGGGTGAAATCTGCGCCCACCACCAGAGACAGGTCGGGATGGCGGCGCAATGCTTCAAAAGCAATGTCGCCCGTGCCGGTGGCAATATCGAGCAAGGCGCCGTGCGGCGGCAGGTTTGCCGCTTGGACGACCAATTTTCGCCAGCGAACATCCTGCCCGCCGGTCATAATTTTGTTCATCAAATCATATCGATGCGCTATCCGCCCGAACATTTCATTGACGTATGTGTATTTTTCATCAGCAGAATTAAAGGTCACAGGTGTTGCTCCCGATGGTTTTTAGTTTTCAGTTTCTAGTTTCCAGTATTCTGACAACTGAAACAAAATTATAACACTTTGTGACGCAGACAAAAAACCACCCACGCGGCTTTCGGCACACGTGGGTGATTCGTGATTCGTGATTCGTGATTCGTGATTCGTGATTCGTGATTCGTGAAAAACTAAATCGCACCGTGTTTTTTGTCACATCGCACGTTTTCTTTTGCAAATGACAAAACAAATGACAATATCACGTTCTCACGCATCACGTTTCACGTTATTACGCGCTTATTTGACAATCAGCGGCAGGTAAACCCAATGGGTAAAGTTGGCGCCGATGCCGCCACTGGCGGTGATGGTGAGTTCGATGGGCGGATGCCACGTGAGTATTCCGGCGGTATCCATATCAACCAGCCAGTAGTGGTACGTTGCCCCCGCGCTGACGGTATCATCGGTGAAGGTGTAGCTTGCGCCCGCCCCGCCGACACCCTCCGCCGGAATACCGCTGCTGATTTCCACCGCATCTGCTGCGGTGTCAGTTTCACTGCGATAGAGGTAGAAGGCATAGTTGTCGATTTCGCTGGCGGTTGCCCACTGCAGCGTCACATCACTACCTTCCTGCACACCGGTAAAGTACAGCAGAGTCACGGCGGTCGGGGTGTTGGTGATGACTGCTGTGTCGGTGACGGGCGGGGCGGGGTTGACGTAAATATCCGTCGTGCCGCTGACCACCGCTGTGTTCACCGTTTGCGTAATTTCACGGATAACGCCAAAGGTAGTGGTGATGATAAACCGCTCACCCGGCGACAGATTGCGCCCGAAGGATTGCGTCAGGTCGTTCCAGCGAATTTCGCCGGGGGCGCGATAGTCTGCGGGTGGTGTGGCGACCGTGAAGGTGAGGTAGGTTGAGTCATAATGGTCAAAGAGCGGCATTACATCCAACACACTGGGTCCCACATTGGAGACCACAATGGTATAGGTTATCACCCCATTGACCGCGCCGGGCGGCACCACATTTTTCACCAGTGAAACCGCCGGGTCGCGCACTTCAATGGGAACAGTGCTGGTGTCGGTGACGGTGCCGCCGGTATACACGCCGGTGCCGGTTACCACGTTAATAAAGGTACCGGTGTAGCCGGCGGTAATTTGCGCGTCGAACCCAACCTGCGTTCCCTGCCCCGGAAGTAGCGGCGCGGTGACGATATTGTTCCACACCAGCGTTTGCCCGCTGACCGTGTTGGGGTCAGTTGGTGAGCCTGTGCCGGTCACAAATATCAACTCGGCGGGCAGGGTATCGGTGAGCACCACCGGATAAAGTGGAATTTGCCCGCTGTTGGTCACGGTAACGGTGTAGCGAACCGTAGCGTTATTCACGTTGGGTGATGTTTCCACAGTTTTAACCACGGTGATACCTGCATTGGCGGGGTAGAAACCGAAGTCAACCGTAAGGTTACTGCTGGTATCGGGCGTAGAGGTATCAATGGAAGCCACGTCATCGCCGGTGGGTTCGGTATTCACCGTCACGGTGATGACACCACTGCTGACACCTGCCACATCCGCCGTGCCGGACACGGAGATGCCGTTTTCATCGACACTCTCATTTTGGTCGGTGTTGGGATTGGTTTGGGTCGGCACGGATGAATCATAGCCGTAGAGCGGTTGTCCCGCCGTAAATTGGCTCGGCGGAATGTGGACAAAATAGCCGCCTTCGGGAATATCGGTGAAGAGATAGCGTCCGTTGGCATCGGTGGTGGTTGTGGCGACGGGGGTATCGGTGCCGGGGGTATCGCCGGGGCGATACAGTTCCACGGCTACGCCGGGCACGCCGCTTTCGGTGGCGGGCTGATACACGCCATCATTGTTATAATCGAACCAGACAAAATCGCCCAAACTGACGAGATTGGTTGGCGCGTATTGATAGTCTTCCACTTCGCCGTCGGCGGCTTCGCCGGTGGGAGCGGTGACATTGTCTGTGCTATAGCGGAAGCGGGCATTGAGGGTGTCGCTCAAAACGATGGTGGGCACGGTGATGGTCAGGATGTTTGCGCCTTCTGCCAGCGTGATGCTATTGAAAATAGTTTCGCCCGCGTCGGCGAAATCGCCATCGCCATTGAAGTCCATCCACGCGATGAGTTGTGCACCGGCAGCGTTGGTAGCGGTGATGGTGAAGGTTGCCACCCGTCCGGCAACCAGTGGCGTCATTAACTGCACACCGTCTTCGTCATCGGGCGTACGAGCGGTATCATCACCGGTGGCGGTGGCATTGGGTTGTCCGTCAATTTCATCGTCCACCACCGCGCCGAGAGTTGGGTTGTTGGCAGATAAAATGATGTGTCGCGCACCGTTGTTCGCCGCGGTGACGGGATACGGTCCTTCGGGCAAGTCGCCCCAGTCGCGCAGGATAACCTGTCCGGCATAATCTTCCACTTCGCCATCGGGCGCGTCCCCGGTGGAGGCAAGCGTTTGTGAAGTGCTCAACCTGAAGCGCATATAGAGCGCACCGGTAGTGGTCGTCACGGGGATGGGGATGGAAAAAGCCGTCGTTACGGTCATCAATGTTGTACCGGAGATGATATGCTCGCCGGCATCGGCAAAATCGCCATCACCGTTAAAGTCAACCCAGCCGTTTAAATACCCGGGGAAGTCGCTACCGGAGGAATATGCCGGGAAGTATGCCGTGAAAACAGCCGTTTGTCCTAATTCCAATGTTGTCCATGTCATGCCGTCTTCGTCATCGCCTGCGGTGGTGGTGCCGGTCATATTGAAACTGGTGGTCAAATTGACATCATCGCCGGTAGCAGTTGTGGTTGGCTGTCCATCGCCTTCGGCATCAACCCGGTCGCCCAAATAAAGATATTGGTTGATGGTA
>CAYZQQ010000409.1:0-3415 GCA_964480075.1 uncultured Anaerolineaceae bacterium | reverse complement strand
GGGCGGGGGGGGGGGGGCTCGCGCGCACATGCGCTGGCACCCAACCCGATGCGGGTGCTGCCGCCGTGGGTGGTAATTTCACACGCGGGCGAGTCGCTGTCCAGCCGCCGCCGGGCATCAATGGCGACCACAATCGCGTTGCTGCCAAAGACTTTCGCCCCCTCGGTGATGACCGCCGGGCGTTTGACCGCCGCCGTGTTCAGACTCACTTTATCCGCGCCGGTGGAAATGATGGCGTGCATATCGTCCACCGTGCGGATGCCGCCGCCCACGGTGAACGGGATGAACACCGATTCCGCCACCTGCCGCGCCATCTCCAGCGTCAGCCCGCGCCCTTCGTGCGAGGCGTTGATGTCCAGAAAAACCAGCTCATCCGCGCCGGCGTCGCTGTATACCCGCGCCTGTTCCACGGGGTCGCCCGCGTCGCGCAGGTTGACAAAATTGATACCTTTCACCACCCGCCCATTTTTCACATCCAGACAGGGAATAATCCGTTTTGCAAGCATAATGCAAATTCAAAATGTAAAATTCAAAATGCAAAAATTGACGTTCTTTGCCGCAAAATACACGCTTGCAACCAAATTTTTAATTTTGCACTTTTAATTTTGAATTAAATCAATCCTTTCACTTTGGCAAATAATACCCCCAACATCAGCGAGCCGTCGGGGGTTTGGTTTTCCAAAACTAATGTTATCACCTCAGTGACGGGCATTTCCACCACACCCACATCTTCATTTTCATCCAAATGACGATGTCCCGTCTGTACCAGATTTTCGGCAAAAAACAACCACCCGCCCGTGATGATGCCGCCGGGAAACTGGTTGTAAAATACTAGCGGTTCGATATGCCCGGCGCGATAGCCCGTCTCTTCTTCCAATTCGCGCGCCGCCGCATCGATGAATGGTTCATCAGCGTTCACCCGTCCGGCGGGCAGGTCGAAAATCACATCGCGCACACCGTGCCGGTATTGCCGCGTCAACACGATGTTACCCTCGTTGGTGAGTGCGACCACTGCCACGGCGTGCTGTCCGCCATCCACCAGAAAATGGCGATAGCTGCGCCCGTCATCGGGATGGACGAGCGTATCTTCGATGACTTTTAGAAATGGATGGTTGAGCAGGGTGCGGGTTGATGCAATTTTCCACGGTTTGGGCGCGCTCATTCGTGCAGAACCGCCAGCGCTTCGGGCAGAGTGAATGCGCCACTGTACAGCGCTTTGCCCACAATCAGCCCTTCAATATTCCCATCTGCGGAATTTGCCCAGCGCACATCATTGAGGCTGGCGACGCCGCCGGAGATGATGACTTTCAGTCCGGTTTCTTCGGCGAGTTCCAAACTGGCGGGCAGATTGATGCCACTCAGCGCGCCATCGCGGCTAATGTCGGTGTGAACAACCGTGGTGACACCCATTGCCTGAATTTCTTTTCCAAAGTTGATGGCGGTCACATCGGCGGTTTGTTGCCAGCCGTGGGTGGCAACCATGCCGTTTCGGGCATCAATCCCAACAATAACTTGCTCCGGTCCGAACCATCCCAGCACGTCGGGCAGTTGGCGCAACCGTTCCACGGCGAAGGTTCCCAGCACCACCCGCGACACACCCATATTCAGCACATATTCAATATCGGCAAAGGTGCGCAGTCCGCCGCCAACCTGCACGGGAATGTCTACCCGGTCCACAATGGATTGAACGGCATCATCGGTGGATGTGTCGCCGCCGGGGTCATCAAATGCGCCATCCAGATTGACCACATGCAACCATTGCGCCCCCTGCTCCTGATAGGCTGCCGCAACTTCAGCGGGATCATTGCTGTAAACGGTTTCTTGGTTAGGGTCGCCATGCAATAATCGCACGCAATTTCCATGTCGAATATCGATGGCAGGAAATATAATCATAATGTTACTCCTCTCCAAACCTTCAATTACGTCTGACGGTTCACCAGTGTTGCAAAGTTTTTCAATAACTGCAATCCCACCCGCTGACTTTTTTCCGGATGGAATTGGATGCCAAAAATGTTGTCTTTCGCCACCGCGCTGACAAATTTGCCGTGATAATCTGTGCAGGCGATGGCGTGCGCCGAGTTTTTTGGTGTACAGAGGTATGAATGGGCAAAATAAGCAAAATTCTCCGCCGATACCCCCGCCAGCAGCGGGTGCGGCTTCACCGGCGAAAGTTGATTCCAGCCCATGTGCGGCACGGTCAATCCTTGCGGAAACCGGGTAACGTGTCCGGGTATCAGCCCCAATCCCCGATGGGTGCCCATTTCATCGCTTTCATCGAACAGCAATTGCATGCCCACGCAAATGCCGAAAAACGGTTTTCCCGATTGCGCCGCATTCAGCAGCGGCGTTTCCAGCCCGCGCCGGCGCAAAGTGGCAATCGCATCGCCGAATGCGCCGACACCGGGCAACACCACTGCGTCGGCGGCGTCAATATCGGCGGGTTTGGCGCTGATGGGGACATCCAGCCCCACTGCGGCAAAGGCTTTTTGCACGTTCCGAAAATTTCCCACGCCGTAATCCACAATTACCAGTGATGTTGTTTCCATAGGGCTATAATAGTGCAAAATTTAATGTGTGGCAAAGATGAGCGAATTTGCGAATTTTATGCTTCACTTTTCACGGAAAACAATTCCTGTCCCAGCGCATCGAAGGCGTGGCAGGGATATTTTGCGGCAGGGGAATCCGAAAATTCATCTGCCAGCATGCCCCAAACCATCACATCGCGCGGTTCATCGTTCACGCCGAGGATGGCTCCGCGCAACGTGCCTTCCAGCGTGAAACCGAGCTTTTCCGGCACGCGGGCGCTGCGGACGTTGGCGGGGTCACAGCGGATTTCCACCCGCCGGGCATGTTCCACCCAAAAGGCTACCCGCGTCAGCGCGGCGCTGAGTTCGGTGGCATAACCCCGCCCGGTGTGATTCACGTGTACCCAATAGCCAATTTCCAGCACACCCGCATCCTGCCGAAAATGTAGTCCGCACCCGCCCCACACCTCGGTTTCATCCGGGTTAAAAATACCGAAGGCGAAACTTTCTCCCGCATCAAACCGGCTGCGCGAACGGCGAATGTACTCCAATTGCTCTTGCAGGGTTGCCGATTCTTTTGCCCAAGTCATCCATGGCTTTAAATGGTGGTAACTCTTTTTAGCGGCGGCGTGTGCCAACGGGGTATCGGCGGGATTCCAGTTGCGCAGAATCAGCCGTTCGGTTTCAATGCGATATGCCGGTCCCGGAATGGATTCGTTTGCCATCATTCAATGCTTCCTTTGGTGCTGGGAATTTGCCCGCCCAGTTGCGGGTCAATGCGGACGGCGGCGTTCAGCGCACGCGCCAGTGCTTTGAAAAGCGCTTCTGCTCGATGATGGTCGTCCGCACCTGCCAGCAGCCGTGCATGTAAATTCAGTTTGGCGGCATGC
>CAYZQQ010000408.1:0-3425 GCA_964480075.1 uncultured Anaerolineaceae bacterium | reverse complement strand
ATATTCAATCGTCAACGGATAGCCCCCATTCGTTAAGTTCCCGTCTTTTTTTACCCGCACAGAAACTAAAACTTGAAGATCGAAACCTGAAACAATCGGCATTAAATTTGCTCATTATCGCCGGACTTGCCGCCTTTTTCCTGCTTTACTTTCGCCGGAAATGGTTTTATCGGTTGGTGGCAACGACCGTTATTGCCAGTATGGTGCTGACCCCCGCTCTGCGAATTTTGGGCTTCTCGCAATTCCAAGCGGTACAAGCAGACAGCAGACAGCAGTCAGTTTTCAGCGGTCAGCCTTTAGATTCTACTCCACCTTTCACGCCTCGTGCTTCACGCAATACGCAAAACGAAACCCTTGCCTGCGGCGATGGCGAAAACGGCGAAGATACCGATGGCGACGGCTTGGCGGACACCACCGAAAATTGCCTCGGCACAAACCCATACAGTGCCGATACCGACAACGATACCCTCACCGATACGCTGGAAATTGACGGATGGAATATCAACGGCACGGTATGGACGACCGACCCTTTCAAACCTGATTCAAACGATGACGGACTGGCGGATTTTGTGGAAATTCCCAAAGCCGAAGGGGGCAACGCTCCTGACCTGACCGATGCCGATTCGTGGGACCCCGATGGTGACGGCGTGCCGAACATTTGGGACGCGGACAACGATGGTGACGGCGTGCCGGACAACCTTGACCAATCGCCCTTTTCAATGAGCGTGTATGCCTCCGCGCTTTCTTTCGCCAGTCAAGGCGGCGATTTTAGCGGCTATCAATATATCGAAATGCAAATTCAGCCTCAAAACACCGACCATCTGCGCTACGGTGTCACCCCGCTTGACTGGCCTCCCGATGAACGCGGGCAATTGCAAGATTTGAATGACTCGGCGGCAGACCTTCGGCTGACTCCCATGCTCAAAATTCATACCAACGCCGTTCCCAATCGAGATTTGGGCAGAAAATACGGCGTGTCTTATTTCAAAAATGATGATGACAGCTACACCCTTTACGCCCCCTTGCTCCCCGTATCGGATGGTGGAAACATCAGCGCGTTTTACACCAAAGTGGCATACGACCCCGCCGCCCTCGGCGATATTCGTTGGGACAGTATCGAAATGGTGTGGACGGCGAGTTTCGATAATGACGAAGCGGTGAAGGACGATATAAAAACCACGCCCGTGGTCATTCAAACCTATACCGAAGACAAAATTCGCTTGACCGGATTGACCGTCACCAAAAGCGAAAATGTGCAAAGTGCCATCATCGGTACGCCCAATCAATCCGATGACCGATATATTTTCAACCTGCTTTTTGGCATGTCATCCACTTTTTTGACCCATCAAAATCCTGATTTGGCTGAAATCGAAGCCCGTTTCAGCGGCGCAAATACCCCCATCGCCGAAACGTGGGGTGTGACCAACACCCTCATCGCCATCGACCGCGCCAATTACGCTCACTCTGATGTGAATTTCCCCGAAACGGCCGCCCGTATTCCGGATTTTTTGAGCAACAACGGGTATTCAACCGCCGATGCCGCCACGCTTATCATCGCCACGCAAGAAGACGCGGGCATCTTCAATATGGACTCGCGTGAAAAATTGACGCTCTCCGCCGATATAAATGTCAACCTCGATAACATCGAAATGGCGACTCAACGGTCTTTGCAAAGTAAAAGCTATCGTGATGACGGCGACGGCTGGCAAGTGCTATCGTTGGCGGATACGCTGGACGTGGCGCACAGCCGACACAGCGATTTATCATCGGCATTAAATGCGTTGCACGATGATTATCCCGACATCACCGAAAAAGATTTACGCGCTTTGCTGGATATGTTTTACACCGCATGGTATGTGGGGCAAACGCGCGTCATCACCATTGACGGGGCAAAACTCGCGCCGGAAAACAGCGATGACCAAGCTGTGTACGACAAAATATCGAATGCCGCCGCAAGTTTGCCGGAGTATTTGGTGCGCGGGGCGCATTTGGGCATCGTGGGCGGTGGATTGAAAATCGGCAAAAATCAAGCCGATGTATGGACTTATCAAAAGGATGATAACGAAAGTTATAAAAATTTGGGGCTTTCACCCGCCGCGCCGCAATTTTTTGACGATGATTTTAACTATAAAATTATCGGTGCGCGAAAATCGGTTTCGGCGTTTTTCAACGTGGTCAACGCCTTTCAATGTATGGAATGGGCTACAATAGGCGTTTATCACGGCATCACCGGCTTAAGCAAAACGGTAAAAAGTTTTGGTTGGGCAACCCGTATGAAATTCGGTGTTCGGGTGTTGGGTGTGATTGGCGTTATTGCCAATGTTGCCATCATCTGGGTGCAGTTCGGCATCACCGCCGCCCATACCGACAATCCCATCGTTAGAGGCTACGCCGCCGCGTATGCCGCTGCCGCCACCATTGTCACCCTGCTACTTTTTGCCATCAGCCTATTTCCCGTCGGTGCAATTTTGGTGGGACTTTTAGTGTTGATTGATATGATTGTGTATTGGGCAACGGGCGGAAAGGTCAGTATTTTAGAATCGGTTATCAAAGGGCTGGCATCACTTTTCTATGATGTGAAATTACTGACCAAAATTGACGATTTTGATTTCACAAATTTTCATACCCGTTTAGTCAATGCTGATGCCGGGCTGGTTCCCGGCGCGCGTTTCCAAATTATCGGCGATTTTAACGGCACGATTCGACGTACATCAGATGGCGACCGCGACGATTTAAATGACAGTTGGATTTGGGGCGGGTATGTCGGTAAAGATTCAACCGGAGTGGACTACGCCCGAAAAAACGGCAGTCGCGATTGTGACCGTGATGGACGCTACCTTAATTGTGAAAACACCGCCAAAATCGAATATAAATTCACCCAAGCCGCGCGAAATGTGGCACTCTATTTTAAGCAGATTGTTAAAGCCAAGACGATGGTTAAAAAACGCTCGCTCTTTGTTTCTTGGCGTGACAGTATGCGAACATACCTACCGGGTGATTTGGATTCATCCGACCGCTGGAGTGGACATACCCTTTATTTGGATATTGTGCCGACCGAACTGGATACTTTGTGGCATTGGAGCGATATTCAAAATTACGACCCCGATGGCGATGGATGGCACACTGCCGAAGAATCGGGGAATCCGAATCTGTGGGACACCGATGGCGACGGGCTTTCGGATAAATTTGAGTTCGATTGGGGAAGCGACCCCCAAAACGCTGATACCGATGGCGACGGCTTGAACGACGGGCTGGAATATCGGCTTAAAACGAAGTTTGATGATACCGATAGCGATAACGACGGGCTATCCGATGGCGATGAAGTTCGGCATTGGAATGGTAGCGCGTGGGTGGGCGGCTGGCTGGTTAACCTGCCCGACCACACCCCCATTCGCGTTTATTCTGACCCGCTGAATGCCGATGCG
>CAYZQQ010000407.1:0-3428 GCA_964480075.1 uncultured Anaerolineaceae bacterium | reverse complement strand
GACAGTGTTCGCCTCGGCAATTGAGCAACCCATCATCGAAGGGTGGCAACGCCCGTTGTACCCGCCGCGAGAGTCGCTATCCGGTGTGGCGCGGTTGATGGCAAAAGATGCTGAGTTGTTCCCCGGTACACCCATTGACCGCATCATCGGTGATGGCGATACCATTGCCGGCGTGTCGGGTGGATTGCAGGTGCTGTCGGTGCCGGGACACACTATGGGACATCTGGCGTTTTGGCAGCCGGAACGAAGAATTTTGTTCTGCGGCGATGTGGTGCTCAATTTGATGGGATTGCGGTTGCCGTTTGCTGCTTTCACGCCCGACATGGCGGAAGATATTCGCTCGGTGCAAAAATTGGCGGCGCTGGAACCGGAAATCATCTGTTTTGGACATGGACATCCGCTCAAAAAAAATGCGGCGATGGCACTGCAGAAATTCGCCCAAAAAGTGACAACATCCCCGATAAAGGAGAAATAGGTTGCGAGAAATTATTCCGGAAATTGAGCAATGGTTGGGGGAAGGCAAACAGGTGGCATTGGCAACCGTGGTGAAGGTATACGGCTCTGCGCCGCGTCCGTTGGGGTCAAAAATGGCGGTGTCATCGGCGGGGGATATGGTTGGCTCGGTGAGTGCGGGATGCGTGGAAGGAAACGTGTTTCAGCACGCGCAAGAGGTGCTAAAATCGGGCGAGCCGAAGTTAATGGAATACGGTATCACCGATGAAATGGCGTTTGAAGCGGTTGGGTTGCTGTGTGGGGGAAACATTGATGTGTATATCGAACCGCTGAACTGGTAGAAAGGGCAGATATGGCAATCTTCTCCACACTGAAAGAAACGCTGGCGGCGCAAAAATTGGTGTCGCTGGCAACCATGCTGGCTGGCGAAAATGCCGGCGCGAAATTGCTGGTGTTCCCCGATGGGCGCACCGGTGGCGATTTGGGCGCGCTGACGGACGTGGTGCGCACCGCCGCCATCGAATTGATGCAAAAACAACATTCCCAACGCCGAATATTTGAAACGGCGGCGGGTACCGCCGATATTTTCATTGAAGTGTATCCACCGGCGCAACGATTGATTGTCATCGGTGCGGTGCATATTGCGATGGCGCTGGCGACATTTGGCAAAGCGCTCAACTTTCGCACCCTTGTGATTGACCCGCGCGATGTATTCGCTTCCAAAGACCGTTTTCCGCAGGTGGATGAACTGGTGGTGCAATTTCCGGCGGATGCGCTGGCGGCGATGCAGCTTGACGAAGGGTGTTATGTGGTGTTTGTCAGCCACAATACCGAGTTTGACAATCCCGCGTTAAAAATTGCGCTCGACCATCCGGTGCGATATATCGGGGCGTTGGGGTCGCGGCGAACGCACGCCAAACGGGTGGCATCGCTCACTGCAATGGGCGTGACCGAGGCGCAGATGGCTCGCATTCACGCGCCCATCGGACTGAATGTAGGCGCACAGGGACCGGCAGAGATTGCACTGTCCATTATGGCGGAGATTATCGCTGTAAAACGAGGAAAAAGCGCTTAATGACTTTGCTGAATTAACTAACTCACCTTACGCAGTCACGGATTTGACAAAATTGCAATGACTGAAGTCGTCAAGAACGCAAGAAAGCGGAAGCGTCGTTCGCATTTCGATGTGAAAAATGGACGGGATGGGTTCATCTTTCCGGTGGCAACGGCGAGTTTAAGCCATATGGACTTTGACCATGTCGGGAATATGTATCTTCAACCGTTATTCTTTCAAGTCCTCTTTCAAAAATGAGTGAATCAACGCATTGACTTGGTCGGCTGCATCGTGCTGAACCCAATGCGTCGCGTCTTCAATAAAAACCAATCGCCCGTCATCGCAGAGGTCGATACTGGGTTGAGCCATTTCCCGCCCTAATGCCGTATCTTTGGCTCCCCAAATGAGCAATGTCGGCACTAAAATCCGTGAACTGGCTGGAGGGGCGGGCGGTTTTCGGACATAGGCTCGATACCAATTGAGCATAGAACGAAACGCATTCGGTTGAGACCATGCTTCGCGGTATTGCTCCAGGTCATGATTGCTGAAGGTATCTTGGCGGCTGCTGTCCCTCAGAAGTTTTATTGGAAAGCTCCAATTGCGTAATCGGGATAACGTCTCGGGTATCCACGGAATCTGGAAAAAAATGATATACCAGCTTTTTCGAAGTTGGGTGAAACTACTGCGCATATATTTTTGCATCACAGCCCCGTGCGGGACATTCATAACCACCAGCTTCGATAACCGGTCCGGATATTTCGCCGCCACCCACCAAGCGACCGCCGCGCCCCAGTCATGTCCAACTAAAAAAACTTGTTTCTGACCCGCCGCATCAATCAACCCGATTACATCTGCGGCTAATTCATCGAGGGTGTATGCTGCAATGCCAGCCGGTTTATCGCTTAAATTGTAACCGCGTTGATCCGGAGCCCACACTCGGTACCCCGCAGAAACCAGGTAGGGAATCTGCCGTTTCCAGCCATATGAAAACTCAGGAAAGCCATGCAATAAAACCACCAGCGGGCCCGCTTCCGAGCCGTCTTGGAGAACGTGTAAACGAATACCGTTTGTTTCAATATACTGATGCTTCATATGAAATTTATCCCCTTTGGGTGGTGGTATGAGTATTTGGTTTACTTTTAGCCGGGCATCTGAACCAGTTCCGACACTTCCAGCGAGCCGCCGATTTCAAGAAACGGGCATACTTTTGCAAGCTCCAGCGCCGCCTCCATCGAATCTGCGGTGATGATTGTGTAGCCGGACATGGTCGTTGTGCTTTCGGCGGCGACCGTGCCGTCAGGCTTTACGGTGTGCGTGTCTTTAAGCGGATTCGCGGGGCTGACAACTGCATCGCCCAATGCGGATAACCATGCGTTATATTTGGCGAAATGCTGCTTGCCTTCTTCCGGGCTGGCGGGCTGATTGCCCCCCAGATAAACCAAAACATACTGAGGCATCGGCTGCTCCTTTGTGGAAAATTAAAAATGTGCTATGGTAATCCTACCAGATAGTTCCCCCACAGCAAACGTGACACAAAAAATCGCCCGCACCGAATGAGATTCGAGCGGACGGTGACAGTCACCGCGCGGGGCACAGCGGGCAGTGGGGGTCAGATATGCCGTTGATTATCAGACACTTTCAAAAAAGTGGAAAGAATAGAACACGGATGGCACGGATGTTACAGATTTTCACAGATAAATTTTAGAAAAATCAGCGAAAATCAATTTAATTATAGGGTAAACCACTACCTCTGGTAGTGGAATAAAAAAAGGTTCTACCGGTGTGGTGAGTATCAATACCTTCGCCAATTAGGGTGAAACGAGTGGCGTTTTAACCGGATGTATGCGTCCGATAGAGATAAGCGAGCTAAGCCTAAATTTCGCACATTAAGGATCGAATAGACAACCGGAAAGAAGGCTAA
>CAYZQQ010000406.1:0-3444 GCA_964480075.1 uncultured Anaerolineaceae bacterium | reverse complement strand
ACGTGGTGGGCGCAGCAGGCGACCATCGCCACGGTGGATGTGCCGCCGCCCGCGCTGGCCATCGCGCCGGTACCGCGTCCGGCGGCATGCACCACGGTTTTCAGGTAGGTGTATAAGCCCACCTGCACGCCAAACCCAACCAAAATCGGCCCGACAATCCATGCGTCTTCCAGCATGAGTTCGACGGCATGCGTCCAGCCTTCTGCCCAGCTGACCAGCCCAAGGTAGATGGCGGCCAGCCCCAGCATCCCCAGCATACCAAAAAATCCAACCCGAAACTGCCAGCGGGCAAAGAGCCGCTTGAAAACGGACGGGGTTTCTTTTGCTGCGGGTTCTGATTCGCCGGTCACGAAATATCCGGCATCGGTGATGGCCGTTTTCAGCGCATCGGTGGAGGTTTCGGCGGGGTTGAAGGTGACGCGGGCTTCACGCTTTCGGAGGCTCACCACGGCTGACCGCACACCGGGAATTTTCTTTACACACCATTTGACGGTGGCGACACAATGGTTGCAGGTCATGCCGTCAATTGAAAATGTTACGGCGGTGAGCGCCGCGGCAGGTGGTGTTTGAATGTCTGACATCAGCAAAAAATCCTTTAACAAGGTGCTGTCAATGACTACCGAGGTTTATCTATGATAGCGCCACTTTGCCCTATCTTCCCGACAGCATCTATACCTAATTCATACGTTTAATGTAATAGTGGGAAATGGTGCAACGTGGAATTCTCCGACGGTTCGCATCTGGGTGGGGGAAAATTACTCGACTACCCTGACCGGGAAAGAGAGAAAGGGCGTTATTTAATGATGGTGGTGCCCGTGATGGTCATGATGTTCGTGGTCGCTGTGGCTGTCATCAGCGGATGACAGGAATTGCCCCGGGTTTTTTTCGAAGGCATTTTTGCACCCCGGTCCACAGAAATAATACGTTTCGCCATTGTATTCAACCGTTCCGGCTGCTTCACTTGGTTTTACTTCCATTCCACATACTGGATCTTTTGCCATTTTTTTGTTCCTCCAAATTAAGTTAATTTATGCGTCCACTTTGGATGCACTTTTCAGTAAAATACGCCGCAATTTTTTGCTGAATGGGTCGGGTTTTGCGGTGTGTCGGGCGAATGGAAAACTGGGCAGGTTGAGCCAGGTAGTGTTATCCCGTCCGTGGATAGTGATGGTGCGAGTTTCGCCCGGAAAATGCGCCGGGTCATCCACCAACAGCACTTCATATTGGCACGTGCAATCTGATGTTCCATGATAGGGGCAATTACAGGTTGAAGTCCCCGCTCGCGCCGACTGCAAATCGAAACTGACGGCGGTGTGAAACGCTGCCTCTGCGAGTAATGTTTCCAATCGCGCCTTTACCCGTCTGCTATTTTCTGCCAATTCGATGGTAACTGTCCCCATTTCACGTCACTTCCATTCGATACCATAGGAGTATATCGAACTCCCCCTTCGCCAACGAGCGCCATTTGACGCAATCTTATACAGGCAATATTGCCTGTAATTTTGGAGAAAATTTTGGATTTGACGTTCTATCTGCCGGAAGATATATCATTGATGAGAAAATAAAAGTACAAAAGTTAAAGGAAGGGAGAATGCCCGACAAAAGTTGTGTGTTAAATCTCTTGGCGGGGTTGAACACCGGTTTCACGCTGATGGTGTCTGCCGTCCTCGATTATGCGCGAAAAAGGAACTGAAAAAACCATCACCAATAAGACGATGGTGATGGTTTCTCTGCGTGAAGTCAGCCTCGCCGGGAAAAACCGTTTCAGCCATAAAGATTGGGCGGGTCAGAGGGAGACCTGAGGGAAATGCTCTTATCAGCGATTATTCTTTGAACTGGGGGGTGGCAGAATGTGCCGGTTCTTTTTCCCAAAAGGTGAATACCATCAGGGCAACTAGGCTCAACACAATAGCGGTATCAGCCAAATTGAAGGTGGCAAATCGCCATGTACCAACGCCGAAGTCCAGAAAATCGGTGACGCGCCCGTCCGGCAGGCGGTCAATGAAGTTTCCCAGCGCCCCTCCGGCAATCAACCCGACGGGCAACGCCATAGATGGCGGCAGTTCGCCGCGCCGCAAAGCGTAAATCGCCCAAACTGTGCCAGCCAAAATGATGACACCGGTCACTATGAGCGGTAAAATTCCGCTGTTGTCGAACATACTGAAGGCAACGCCGGTATTGTAGCCCAGCGTTAGCCGAAAAAACGAGCCGATAATCGGCTGTGGTTGGAACGGAGAGAGGGTTGTATCAACCCAATATTTAGAAACACTGTCAAAAACCAGTGT
Organism: uncultured Anaerolineaceae bacterium; assembly: GCA_964480075.1. Taxonomy (GTDB): domain Bacteria; phylum Chloroflexota; class Anaerolineae; order 4572-78; family 4572-78; genus JANTHQ01. The sequence continues at coordinate 1,159 of CAYZQQ010000406.1, read as the reverse complement.
GAGAAATAACCCGGTCAATAGCTGCCGGAATAATTTGTTCATAACAGACCTCTTTAGTTTGATGCGTGCGTGAATTGACCGCCGATGGAATTGTATTGCGGCGGCAAATATAAGCAAATTGGCGGAGTACCTCTAATTGAAATATTGCTACCGTCCCATCATGCCACCGTGACCGCCCATCATGCCGCCCATCATGCCGAAGCGATTTGGCTGAGATTGTGCCATTTGCTGCAATTGAGTGGGGGTTAAACTATCCCAATGACGAATAAGTGTTACCAGCGCAGATATATTATCCTGACTGAGAACCACGCCCCTGCCGGCATACGTGTGCCGCGCCGCCCATTGCGGATAGTTGATTCCCGCGCTTCGGCTGTCATCCGCGCCCGAAGCGCGGGGCTATTCAGCGGCGGCGCTATGCCGGAACCTTTGCCGGTTGAGCCATGACACGCGGCACAATTTTGCGAATAAAGCGAGAGTGCCTGCGGTGGAATGCTGCTAAAATTGTCACCTGCCGCGGCAACGGGCGGCGCAGACTGCCATGCTCCGGCGCGAATCAACGAAACGAGTTCACCAATCTGCTCAGCGCCCAAGGTGCCACCGGCTTTTATCCCCCATGCCGGCATTGCTGTACCGGAACGCCCAAAGGTGATGGTATTTTGCAATACATCGCGGTCAGTCTGGCGCACATCCGGCACATTCAAGGGCGGAGCGATGGTAGACCCTTCACCACTGACACCATGGCAAGGGGTGCAATTCTCGGCAAACAGGGTTTGCCCGGCGCTAAATCCATTATCGTGGGAGACGGTAGCTTCGGGTAGCGAGATAGGTGTACCTTTTACAATAACCCCGGAAATCACCGAAACCTTTGGAGGCTCAACCAACAATTGTTGTACCTGCCGCAATATTGATACAGATAAATATCCGGCGGCGATAATGCCGCCGATGATTATCACTAAAAATACCCCTTGACGCTTATGCATGGTCAAAATCCTTTAACGGTTAATGAGCATCTGCCCATTCTTGCCGGATGTTCATTCCACCGATGATTTCCAATTTTGTCAACACCTTGATATTCATTCGCGTAGCCAGTAAACGTACTAACCAACATTGAGTCTGACCATAGTATGACTAATTAATGTGACAACAAAATAACAACTAT
>CAYZQQ010000405.1:0-3491 GCA_964480075.1 uncultured Anaerolineaceae bacterium | reverse complement strand
ACATTGCGGCTTCGCCGCCCATGATGTCACTGACCCAGTTTTTGGCCTGATAGCCGTACACGCCGACGATATAGTTATCCGCAAACTCCTGCGCCAGACGCGCATAAATACCCCGGGACTGCTCGCCGGCGATCTGCGGATTGACTGTCAAAACGCCGGTACCACCAGTATTACCGGTAGCTTCACCTGGCACCTTGCCGTAGGTCATCAGGGACACGTTGTAGAGCGTACCCACTCCGGAATCTCGGCGAAACATTGGACAAAGGAAATTTTCGCAGTAAATTGCGAAAATCGGAGGTTGTGGAACCGACGCGGCAGTATCGCGATTCCGGTGGCAGACCGGCGCGATTGTATCGTTTTAAAGCCGATGCCGTCGCCGAAGTGAAAACGCGCCGTTTGTTTCCATAAACGATGAAGCGGCATTTGGGGCGGATGAAATCGGCGTAAAAAAGGCATTTGTCGGAATCGAAAATTTGGAGGATGTGATGGATTTAGAAACTTTTGTAGCCAATAGCAGCCCATTTTTGCAATGGGCGCTCGAATGGAAAACTTCGCTGCCCACCGTGCCGATGGCGGATGTAACCGGCGGTCATCCCGAACATGTGGCGGTGCTGTCGGTGGATATAGTGAATGGCTTTTGTTATGAAGGTCCGCTCGCCAGCCCGCGGGTTGCCAATTTGGTTGAGCCGATTGCCGCGCTGTTCAAAAATGCTCATACGGCGGGCGTGCGACAATTTATTTTGACACAGGACGCTCACCCCGCCGATGCGATGGAGTTTGCCGACTACCCTCCGCATTGTATGCGTGAAACGCCCGAAAGTGAAACTGTGGCGGCATTTACCGGCTTGCCCTTTTTTAACAAGTTTACAGTAATGCCAAAAAACTCGCTCAGCTCAGCCATCGGTACCGACCTTGACCCGTGGCTTGATGCGCACCCAACTGTGGACACGTTCATCACCGTGGGCGATTGCACCGATTTGTGTACCTATCAACTGGCGATGCATTTGAAATTGCGGGGCAATGCCGCCAATAAAAGAGTGCGGGTCATTCTTCCCGAAAATTGTGTGAACACATACGACATGGCGGTGGATGTGGCGGAACAAATCGGCGCGATACCGCACGATGGCAATCTGTTGCACCTGATTTTTCTGTACAGTATGATGCTCAACGGGGTAGAAGTGGTTGCCGGCGTAAAATAGAATTGAGGAAACGCAATGTCAGTTTTTAATCACCAACGATTGACCAACGAGAGCTTCAAATTGGATGTTGACCGCATGCGGCGGGGATGGTATTCCGATAAATATTTCATCAATATCGCCGACACATTGAGCAAACTTGCTGCTTCAAATTATCGGTTTCAGGGCGAAACATCCCGTTTGGGAAATCACCAACTTGACCCGTTCCGGCTGCGTACCGGCGATGTATGGGTTGAAATGCAGCTTTTCAATCGCCGCCAGCCCAAAGCGGTTATCGCCGGGGTGGATAAGGCATTGAGTATGCTTCGCCATTGTACCGGCTATTTTGATGACGCGGGCAGATTTGTGGAAACGTGGCAAAATCTGGAGGTGGAAGCGGTGCAGGATGGCGTTATCACGCGCTATGAGGGCGATATAACCCGTCTGCAACCCGTGATGAAAATTCGCGGGCGATACCGCGATTTGGCACTTTTGGAAACACCGATGCTGGGCTCACTCACGCGGGGCAGCCGGACGGCGACCAATGTGTACAACACGCTGGTGGCGGCGCGAGGCAAGCCCGTCCTCTTTTTCCCGGCGCGCTTCGACGCGCATGAGGTTCAAGCCGCCGATGGGTATGCCTACGATATTGCCGTGAAACGCTTCAATCTGGATTATGGCGGGCATGTGGCGTCGTTTGTGTCTACCGATGCGCAGGGCGACTGGTGGGGCGGTCTTGGCGGAGGGACGGTGGCGCACGCTGCTATCGCCAGTTTTTTGGGCGATACCGTTGAAGCGATGCTGGCATTTGCCGCCACACAGGATGTGACAGTGCCGCGCGTGGCGCTGGTAGATTTTAACAACGATTCGGTGAGCACAAGTCTGGCGGTACTCAAAGCGATGTTTGTCCGGTATCGCGATGCTATCACCACCGGCGATAAAACTGCCGCCGAAAAATACCAATTGTTCGGCGTGCGGCTTGATACGGCGAGCAATATGCGCGACATCAGCTTGCCACCGTTGGGCGACAAAAAACTCGACAACGGCGTGAATCCGCGGCTGGTATGGACGGTTCGGCAGGCGATAGACCATACGTGGAAAACGTGGCAACTGCCCGCCGGATGGCAATCAGCGGCACAGGATTATTGCCGCGATGTAAAGATTGTTGTCAGCGGGGGATTTAGTCCATCTAAAATAAAACAGTTTGAAGATTTGGGCGTACCTGCCGATATTTATGGCGTCGGGTCCAGTTTAATGAGCAACGATGACCATTTGGGCACCAATACCGATTTTACTGCCGATGTGGTGCGGGTTCGGTTGGAGGGACAATGGATACCGATGGGGAAAATTGGGCGCGTGACCTGCGATAACCCCGATTTGGAGACAATAGATTTATCGCAAATGTAGAAAATTCTGTCATTCATTGACAGTAATCGGCTGTTGTGCTATGATGATTTTGGAGTTTACTCCGCACTAAACCAGCAAATCAGGCGAAAGGAGTACGCATCAAAATGGCATCTCGCACAGAACAAATGGTGTCTCGATTACGAGACCTGCAAGCCGGTACCGCAGATATTGAAGCGTCTGCAATTGTGAGTGTTGACGGGCTGATTATGGCGTCGTCGCTACCGCAGGATATTGAAGAAGACCGCGTTTCAGCGATGTCAGCGGCAATGCTTTCGCTGGGCGAACGAATTGCGCAGGAATTGAGCCGAGGCTATCTCGATCAAGTATATATTCGCGGCACTAACGGGTATGTCATTTTAATGTCGGTGGGAGAAGAAGCGGTACTCACCGTTATGGCGCGCGCTGATGCCAAACTGGGGTTGATTTTCCTTGATATGCGCCGCGCCGCCGAAGATTTGTCTCGGCTGGTATAATTCTTTAAATGCTGAGAAGCCACCCCGCGAGGTGGCTTCTTTTGTTTGTACTGAGACGTGAAAACGTGAGAGTGAGCGGGTGCGAGAGTGTGAAAGTGAGATTTGCTATCCTGCAACTTTGAAACGTGATGCGTGATGACTTTGAACTTTGAACCTGCCACCCTGAAACTTGAAACTCTGAACCCCGCTCACATCTCCAACGGAATGAAATTATCGCCGTATGCCCCCAAATTGGGACCCAACACCGCCTTATAATCGGGGCGAAATGCCCAGTCGCGGTCGCAGGCGTGACATTTCATACATTTTGCGGGTGGACATGCTACCGTCAGTTCGTTTTGGTTCGCCCGCTTTAAATCCCAACTGAAATACGCTTTGCTTACCCCTGCGTTCACCGTGTCCCACGGCAATGGCTCCGAAACATTCCGTTCGCGCAGAA
>CAYZQQ010000404.1:0-3503 GCA_964480075.1 uncultured Anaerolineaceae bacterium | reverse complement strand
CCGCAACGCCGAAATGCACCAGCCGCGTATCATCCGCAAACCAGTCATCCGTGGCTTTAAAGGCATTTTCCGCCAGCCATTGTTCGGCGCGGTTGTCGAGCTGTGCCGCCTGCCAACCGACCGTTACCAGCCAGACATTATGCTGTCCCACCAGTGTTTTTTCCAACAGCGGGAATGCGGTGTCCGGCAACGCTTCAACGCTCTGCGCAAATCCCACCAGCGGCACACGGGCTTTGAAAGTGTTCATCGGCACGTGATAGCCATACTGCGCCACGGTGATGATGGGCGCGGGCGCGGTTTCTGCCGCCGTTTCCAGTGCGGTCAGATAGCCACCATTGGGTGCGCCGAATTGCCGTGTGTCGGTGCGGGCGTATCGCCCCAGCAGAAAAAAGGTTGCTGCCAGCGTCAGAATCACCCCTCCGCCGAGCCATCGCCGCGCGCGGGGAAAATCGTTTTCGCCCCAAACCAGTCGCCACAGCAGCCAGCCCGCCAGCAGCACCAGCGCCGCACTCACCCCAAAAGCCAGTCCATCGAAATGCCCCGGCTGCCACCAAATCAGGTCAGAATTTTCCACCGACCAGTTTTGCAGTTGCCCAGCAATCTGGCTGGTGGAAAAATTGGTCAGCGCGGCGGTTTTTTCCAGAAAAAATTCCCCGCCGAACTGCGTCTGCAATTCCCCCAGAAACACCCAGGGATTGATGGCGATGCCGAGAATCTGAATCAGGGCAGACAGAATTATCAGCAAAAGCGTGAAGCGTGAAGCGTGAAGCGTGAATAATTTTTTAAAGACAGGTGTGGCGGATAGTACCGAAAATGGCACGATAGGAACCATAAAGCGCGACCCCCACGACAGTCCTTCGCCGCTTGCCCACGCAGAGAATAGCAGGACAGTAATGCCCACGATGCCCGCGATGAGCCAGCTTTCGGCGGGACGGATTTTGCGCAATTGCCACCAGCCGGGCACCGCCAGCACCAGCACGGGCGAATAGATGAACAATCCCCGCAGGGGGCTGAAGAGCAATTTGTACAACCCCAGCAGAATGTTCGGAGTGAAAATGCTCAAATCGTACCCTGTTTGCAGCGGGTTGCCGGAACGCGCCCAATTGTACCAGCCGAACATCACCCCCGCCAGCACCGCCCCGCCGATGAAAATTGCCACGGGGATGATGAAGGTTTTGCGCATTTTAAATAGTCCACAGATAACACGGATGAACACTGATTTTCTTTTTCTTGATTTCATCTGTGAAAATCTGTGTCTATCTGTGGACTGAGAATCCTGTTTCGCCAGAATTGCCAGCAGGTACAGCCCAAAGACCACCAGCAACAGCAGATTGTTCGCCCGCGCCAGCACGGTCAGCCCGCCGGAAAAACCCGCCAGCGCCAGCAGCCAGTTTTTGCGGGTGGAGGAAAATCGCAACAGCAGAAAGAAGGTCAACGTCAGCAGAAATCCCGCCAGCGTGCCGCTGAACAGATATTTGGCATACACCCAGGCGATGGTCGCCAGCCCGAAGACCAGCGCCGTGAGGGCAGCGGTTCGCACCGAAAAACCGAGTTCGCGGGCGGCGGCAGCCACCAGCGCACCGGTCAGCGCGGTGAGCAGGGCATTCAGCAGCGAGACGGTTTGCAGCATTCCCAATCTCGGCAGCACCAGTGCCAGCCAATAGAGGGGCGCCTGCGCCAGCGAGAGTGCCAATCCCTTTTTGGAATAGACGTGTCCATCCAACCCGAAAAACCCCTGCGCCTCCGATTGGGTGGTCGTCCACTGCGTCCAGGCGGTTTGGTCGGTGTTCAACGCGCCAAACTTCACCAGATTTTCGGTGACAGCAAAGGTGGACACCTCATCCACGGAATGGAATCCGCCGCGGTAGCTGAGCAGATATATCGCAAACAACAACAGGGCGATGGCGATTAAGTTTCGGATTTCAGGTTTTGGGTTCAAGGATCCGTATCTTCAGGTCAATCATTTTTCGCCTTGAACTAAAGTTCAGGCTCATCACTCAAGCCGACTTAAGTCGGCTTTGGCTTTCAGCCCTGAAATTTATTTCGGGGCTTCCATATCACCGCAATTTCATCACCGCCACCGTCTGCGGAGCGGCATTTTTTGTCGAAAGCTGCACGGTCAACGATTCGCCGGAAATGTCTGCACCAACGGGCAAATGTACCACCCCGCGCCGAATCTGCCCCGCCTGCCAGCCGGTGGGGTCGCCCGCAATATCTGTCAGCGTCCGGGGGATGGTCTCCGTGCGGGAGCCGTCGCTCAGCGTGAAAACAAGCGGCGCATCCGGCGGCACGGATTGTTCGGCGCGGAAAAAGAGCCACAGCCACACATCGCCGCCCGCCGAAACGGATTGCGGCACAATATGCCCCACCAGCGTCACTGCACCGAGCGCCAGCGAATCGCTCTGTGGCACATCCAGTGCGGCGGCAGACGGCGCAATCGTCGCCGCCAAAACGCCCACTGCCGGAATCGTCATCGCGTCCGCCAACGGCTGTCCAGTAGCGCCATCATACACCACCATCCGCAAATCGTACAACCCCGGCGGCGCGTCAGTGGGAATCCACAGTCCGCGCCGGTCGGTTTGGAGGGTGTCCGGCGTCCATGCCGATGGCGACACAGCAAACGGCGGAAAATCGCTTTGGGCAAAAATATCGCCGGTGGGGTTCACCAACCGCAGGGAAATTTTCACATCCGCCGTGACGGGTGTTTCTGCGTGCCACGCCGATTTCAGCGGCAGAATATCGCCCGCCGCAACCGGCGAATCCGGCAGCGAAATCGTATCCAGCACCGCTCCGCCAAAAGTTGCGCCCACCGATTCTGTCCGCGCCAGAATCGGATTTCCGGTTCGATACAGCAGCAGATTTTTGCGCCCCACCCATTTTTGCCATGCCGGAAAAGCATTTTCCGCCAGCCACGCCTCCAGCGCCGGGTCAAGCGGTTCGCCGTATGGGGTAAACCACAGCCGCGAATTGTCGGCGGCAATTTGGGCGATGATTTTCTCCGCTTCCGGCGGCGATGGTGCGGGCGTGTTAAAATCGTGCCGCACGGTCAACCCGCCGCGATAATAATGGTCAAACAGAAATTCGCCGCCCGTGCCGGTCATCAAAATGCCATCGTCGGGCAGTTGAAACGTTTCGATGGTCTGGGCAATCCCGCACCAGTTCGGTTTGGCAAACAGCGGGTCGCTGTAATGGTGAACGAGCACCCACGCGGAAATTCCCACCAGCACCGCACCGAGCACGGTCGCCAGCCAGCGGCGGGGGGAACGAAACGTGCCGCGCCCTGCCAGCGATTCAATCCCTACCGCAATTGTGAGCAAAAATCCAATTTGCACGGGAATGAGATAGCGCGGCAGGTAAATGGGTGTTTTTAACAGACTGTATCCCCAAACGGCGATATTGGGCGCGAAAACAAATCCTGTCAATAGCACAAAACTGTCGGCGGCACGGCGCGAATGCCGCGCACGGGTCAGCAGAAATGCCATACCCAGCACAAAAATCCCCAA
>CAYZQQ010000403.1:0-3509 GCA_964480075.1 uncultured Anaerolineaceae bacterium | reverse complement strand
ATTTATCCACCTTATAATTGCGGTTTCGTGGTCTTGACAAAGGGGCGCACCTTAGCCTAACATCACAAAACCTCGGTAAATATGAACCCTACCGAGGTTTTGTGACCGATAATTCTACGAATCCAGCCCTTATATCCCACGACTAAAGGTCGTGGGATATAAGGGCTTCCCATTCCAGTCTTAAATTGAGGTCTATGGCAGGGCTTCAGCCCTGACCGACTAGAACATTTGTCCGGCAAGGTTTGCAGCATACACTTGTCGCCAGCAATAAAGCCGTCTATAATCTCGGCTACCATCTCATTTGGTGTCCCAAGTACCGCCGCAAGGTAAGGTGTTGGTAGACGGAGTTGAGGTCAGGTTGCAAGAATTGCTGATTGAAAAGGCATCCAAAATCGATGTCACCATCGAAACGATGGAAATTATGCCCGACCACGTGCATCTATTTATCAAAAGCACCCCCGTCAACAGCCCGCATTATATCGTCCATCAATTTAAAACATTCAGAGTGTTGAGACAGGAATTTGCCGGGTTGAGAAGTCGGTTGCCAACCCTCTGGACACGTAGCTACTATATCGAATCGGCTGGTCATATTTCCGAAGCTACGGTCAAAGAGTACATCGCTAACCAGAAGAACAAATGAGACTCACCTACAAATACCGGTTATACCAATCGAAAAAAGACCGGCATCTGCGCGATACCATCACGCTGGCCGGGCGTACCTACAATCACTGCATCGCACTCCACAAGCGATACTACCGATTGACCGGTAAACACCTGAACCAATATGCGCTGATGAAACACCTGACCCGGCTCAAACGCCTGCCGAAATATGACTGGCTGGCACGCATCCCCTCGCAAGCCTTGCAAGACATTGTGCAGCGGATTGAAAAGGGCTACCAACTCTTTTTCAAATCGGTGCGCGGTGAAATCGGTATCAAGGTCAGACCACCCGCGTTCAAAAAGTCGCGCAAGTACAAAAGTTTCACCCTCAAGCCGGCCGGCTACAAGTTTCTGAACGGCCACCGTATCAGCATCGGCGGTCGGGTCTATAAATACGTCAAAGACCGCGAGTTGGTTGGCAAGCCAAAGACGGTATCGGTCAAACGGGATGCGGTGGGTAATCTCTACCTGTGTGTTTCTCTGGAAGTGTCTGAACCGGAATTTAAACCCACGTCCGGTAAAATGGCGGGGTTTGATTTTGGTTTGAAAACTTTCCTGACCGTTCACGACGGTTTTGAAACGTACCGCATAGCGTCGCCGCAGTTTTTCAAACAGGCTCAAGCCGAAGTCAGATGCGCCAATCGGCAACTTTCCCGCCGAGAAAAGAACTCCAATGGGCGTAAAAAAGCGCGGATAGTGTTGGCTAATGTCCATCAGCGCATCGCCGACAAAAGGCAGGACTGGTTTTTCAAACTGGCTCACGAGTTGACCGACCGGTACGATGTCCTCTTTTTTGAGACGCTGAACCTGCGGGCGATGTAGCGCATATGGGGACGGAAGGTGAGCGACCTGTCATTTGGCACGTTCCTCAAAATTCTGGGACACGTAGTCCGCAAAAAGGGCAAGCTGGTGCGGTACTGGGAATGCCGCCGTCAATATTTTCAGAGAAGGGGCATCTTCTCTTGGGCGAGCCAATGTAAGACCGCATCTGATGCGGCTGCCGATGTTGACCCCAGAACCCCACGACCTTTAGTCGTGGGAGTATGTCAGTGTGATTGGGTACTAAAGATATTATTGTATGCTGTATGCAAAATTTCGTGTGTTTCGAGCACCGCACCATAGTTTGTGCTTGCATTCGCCGAATCTACCTGTGCATAAACCGGCGTGCCCGCAACGAGCGTCGCCGGCATATTGCTCACCGATGGCATATAATATAAATTCGGCGCGCCGGGGGCAGTTGAATATGTCAAAGTTATCTCGGCTCCAGCGGCAAGAGGTAGCGCATCCTGCGTTATTCCCCATGCAATTCCGTAAGTTGAACGTCCGTCATCCCACACCTGATTCACACCGGTGGGTACAGGATTTGGGTCAACGTAAAAATCCACCCAAAACTCATCTGCCAAACTTGTCCCCGTTGCCGCTCCCTGATTTTTAATGACAACCTGCACTTCCGAACCGGTAGCCGTCAGGCTCGTTACAACCAAATCAGGGGCAGAGACAGTCGCCGCATAATTCTTGAAAATCAGTGGCAGGTATATCAAATTCGGTGTCGGGGCGGGTGCGGGTTCAATGCTGATAGTCTGCGATAGTGTTTGATTGTCCAGCGTCACCGATACATCGCCGACGACCGGCACATTCCCGGCGGTCAGGGTTGAGATAACTACTCCGCTGATGGTACCGGTGGCAGTGGGCGTCACCGAACCGACGGTGGATGTAAATGTCGCGGGAATGTTATTGGGAACAGACCCGGTTGAACTCACATTTGCCCCATTCGAATTGAAATTAAGATTGGCTTGCAGCGCCGAGGTGCCGGTAATCACCGGAATGGTTGTGGGTGTCGCCGAAAAATTCAGAACCAGCCACGGCGTATATACCGCAGTGCTCGACAGTGCGTTGCAGCCCGCGGCAGGCGGTCCCGCATTGCAGCCCCACCAGTTATTCTGCGGCGAGACCGTCACATCGGAAACCAGCCCCCACGTATTGTCAACAATTCGGTTATGGTGCATATTTAAATTAACATTGGCGTCAATTGTTCCAACCCGCACCCCATTTTGAAAGCCAACGATTGAGTTCTGCAAAATATTGATATCCGCAGCCGTTGGTAATGTGCTATCCAGCAATATCCCTGCCGAACCGATGTTGCCGCCGTCAAGCCAATTGTCGGTAATATCAATCCAGTTTCGAGCCGTAGTGCCGCCACTAACATTGATACCGTGGTAATAAGTAAGCGCCAGCGTGCCGGTTAAAGCGATGGTATTGTTTCGCACCTCATTCGCCGGACCTTCCCAACTGTGTCCGTGAATGGCGTACAGCCCGTACCATGTGCTACCCGCCGGATTGGTTATCTGAATATCGTTATGGGTGACGGACATATTGCGCACTTCGGCGCTGTTGGACGGGAATGCCACAATCGCGCCGCCGTTGCCGGTAATATGATTGCCGGTAACGCTAATATTTCCCAATGAAGCCGACGACCCAGCCCCGGATTGATATGATGTCAGCACGATGGCTGTTCCCGGTGTGCTGCCGGTGACGGTGACGGTATTGGTTTGAATGACGTTTCCGGTGACCGACGTTCCGCTGCCGATAAAATTGTAACTGTTCATAAATATGCCGGTTGACCAATTGGCAGAAGCAACGGTAACATAGTTATTGATAATGTGAGAATTAAGAGCGTTGGTCAGTTCAATGCCGTACGCATCGGCGCGCACAATGTTCCCGGTGACTGTCCAGCTATCGTGCAATCCTTGCCCTTCGTTCCCCACCAAAATCGCGTTCCAACCTAAATTGTGCATATAATTACACAACGTTCGTTCATTTTTTTGAGTAAACATTAGATTGAAGTTGCT
>CAYZQQ010000402.1:0-3517 GCA_964480075.1 uncultured Anaerolineaceae bacterium | reverse complement strand
CGCAGGAAATTATCCGGAATCCATTTTCTGGATTCCCGCTTTCGCGGGAATGACAAAAAATATGCTGACTCTTGCGAGTTTCCATCAAAATTCAATTTAGTATGCGATTGCCCTACATTCCCAATGTCCATTATTGACAGTTTATGTATTTTCAACTACAATCGCCATATGGGTACCTTTCTCCAGTTCAAGTGTCTGCCTTTGTTGGCTTCTGGAGAACATATTTAATGATGTTCCTCAAATTGGGAGAAAAGGTTGGAGACACGGAAGGGGCACTTGTTCCGTGTCGTGTTTTTTAAGTTTTCAGGAAGGTTAAAGATTTTTTATGGCGAAACAAGAACGATTAATTGTTGAAGGCACCGTTGTCGAGGCGTTGCCCAATGCCACATTCCGTGTGGAATTGGATAATGGGCACAAGTTGCTGGCACACCTGTCCGGCAAAATGCGAAAATATTACATTCGCGTGTTGCTGGGTGACCGCGTGCGCGTGGAACTGACCCCCTACGATATGGACCGCGGTCGGCTGGTGTACCGCTACCGAACCCCGCAAAGCGCCCGATAGCTCATATTTCAATTTCATTTGCATACGACCCTCGACTGAATAGCGGGGGTTTTTTGCTTTACACCAATTTAGAAGGGACACCAACAATGAGCATGCTATGGGGTGGACGCTTTTCTGAAAGCACGGACGCACTGATGCGTGTTTTTAATGACAGTATCGGCTATGATATCCGGTTATGGGATGCCGATATTTCCGGCAGCGAAGCGTATGCTCGCGCGCTGAACGCCGCCGGTGTACTCACCCCCGCAGAAACGGATACCATTCTCGATGGGCTGACCAAAATTCGCGCCGAATTTGACGCCGGGCGTTTTTTGGTGGCAGAGGGGGATGAAGATATTCATACCGCAGTCGAACGGCGATTGAAAGAGCTGGTCGGTGCAGTGGCGGGCAAACTGCACACCGGACGCTCGCGAAACGACCAAGTTGCCACCGACACTCGCCTGTGGCTGCGAGCCGAGTTGGAAACACTGCATGAGCATCTGCAATCGCTCATCACCACTATCGTTGATACTGCCGACGCCAATCTTAATGTGCTGATGGCAGGTTACACCCATTTGCAACAAGCGCAGCCCGTGCGCTTCAGCCATTGGCTGCTCGGTTACGGTTGGAAATTCGCTCGCGATTTGACGCGGCTCAATGCGGTGGCGCGCGAAACCAACGTGCTGCCGCTCGGCAGCGGCGCGCTGTCCGGCAATCCGCTGCCCGTTGACCGCCACTTTCTCGCCGACGCACTCGGGTTCGCCGCAATTTCTGCTAACAGCATGGATGCCGTCGCCGACCGCGATTATATCGCCGATTTTCTGCATTGGGCAACACTCACCCAAACGCATCTCGGTTCGCTGGCAGAAGACCTCATCATTTTTAGCAGCACCGAATATCATTTCATCGAACTGTCGGACGCATACAGCACCGGTTCCAGCCTGATGCCCCAGAAGAAAAATCCCGATTCGCTTGAATTGCTGCGCGGCAAAACCGGGCGCATTTTGGGAAATTACAGCGGGTTTCTGGCGACTTTAAAAGGGCTACCATCCACGTATGACAAAGATTTGCAGGAAGACAAAGAGCCGTTGTTCGATACGGTGGATACGCTGGCAATGACTCTGCCAATTATGGCGGGCGTTATCCGCACGATGAAAATCAATGACGAGCGAATGTATGACGCGATGTCAAGCCATCTGCTCGCCACAGAATTGGCGGATTATCTGGTGGAAAAAGGATTGCCGTTCCGCGACGCGCACGCAGTTGTGGGACACGTGGTTCGCGCATCGGTAGAAAGTGGGCAGCCGCTGTGGTCGATGCCGCTCCCGGTACTGAAATCCGCATCACCGCTGTTTGACCATGATGTGTATGATTGGCTCGATTTTGAAAACGCAGTCGAACGACGCCGGAGTATCGGCGGCACGGCAAAATCTGCGGTGCTGGCGCAAATTGCATCGCTGCGAGCGCTGGCAGGATAGAATATCGCGTGGAACGATTTTCATTCACCGGCTGCTGGAATTCAGCACAATACGAATTGCATCGCCATTATTTTGGGGGATGGTCGCTGACACGGTGGCTGGTTTTGGCGCTAATCGCCATCCCCGTGCTGATAAGTTTCGGCGTCATTCCGGGCGGCGTTGCAGCGCTGGGCATTTCCGGCGCCATCAGCGCGATAGCTCTCTTTTGGATATGGCGAACACATCGCCGAGGATATGTTAATTTTTCACCCGGCAGGTTGATGGATACCGCCCAAATTGCACTCCAGCCGATAGCATATCCCCAAAAAATTTCTGTTCGCGTGACCGGTTGGTTTAGTGTGGGAAACAAAACGCGCTATTTTGTAAACGAAGTCGCGTTTTACCAAACGTTTGAAACCCGCGAGCGTGTGCTAATGGTCGCCATTCCCCGCAGTCGCTGGTTGCTGCTTTGGCATTCGCCGGAAAATGATGTGGGCTGGTGGTACAATTTTTTTACCCCGCCACAATTGCAGCGGGTTGAACACGGACAATTGCATTTTGGCGCGCGTCCCCGTCCTGCGCTGAAACTGCACCTTTCGCCGGAAGATGGGCGCAAAGCTGCCGCTATTTTCTACATTTCCACACACACACCAGCCGATATGGCTCAGCTCATCGCCGATTTAAAAGCCGATGATACCGGCATCATTTAAATTGACCGTCCGCCATCCGTATGTTAAACTCTGAAAAATCAACTCTGCACGGAAATCACTGCATGAAAACAAAGATTATCCTCAACCCCAATGCCGGACAGGAAAACGGCGCCAAAGCGTTGCCCCAAATTGAACGGCAGTTGCACGCGCTCAATATTGATTATCAGTTGGAACAAACCACCGCCCCCCGACAAGCCGATGTGATGGCAGCGCAAGCCGCCGCCGATGGGTTCGAGCGAGTGGTCGCCGTTGGCGGCGATGGCACCGTCAACGAAGTGGTCAACGGGTTGATGGCGGCGCAAGCTGACGGTTTTTCGCCGACGCTGGGAATCATCCCCGTTGGCTCCGGCAACGATTTCGCATGGGCGATGGGCATTCCCGCCGAAATTGAAGCGGCATGTAAAAAACTGAAACACGGTTCGCTGCGCCGGGTGGACATCGGCAGAGCTACCGTGGATGGCACGCCACGATATTTTGATAATGGGGTGGGCATTGGATTTGATGGTGAAGTTGTGGTAAATTTGCAGCGGGAAAGTCCATTGAAAGGATTTTTCATGTATCTGTGGTCGGTGTTCCAAGTGCTTTTTCGGGGACATTGGCCCCTAAAAATGACGGTGTCCATCGACGGCGAAACCTTCGAGCAATCCATCACATTGATAACCGTGGCGAACGGCTCGCGGGCAGGCGGCGGGTTTTTGCTGACGCCGAAAGCCAAACTGGATGACGGGCTGCTGGATGTTTGCTATGCCGGGGGATTATCAAAACTGGGCGTGCTGAACCTGCTGCCGCGCACACTCAACGGCAGCCAC
>CAYZQQ010000401.1:0-3530 GCA_964480075.1 uncultured Anaerolineaceae bacterium | reverse complement strand
TGGGGCGGGGGGGGGGAAAAGACCGGGGGTGGAAAATGGCTGGCATCAGGAAACCGTCGGC
The DNA here is from genome assembly GCA_964480075.1 of uncultured Anaerolineaceae bacterium. GTDB lineage: Bacteria > Chloroflexota > Anaerolineae > 4572-78 > 4572-78 > JANTHQ01. The sequence continues at coordinate 3,469 of CAYZQQ010000401.1, read as the reverse complement.
GGGCAGACGGTCAGCGTGTGGGATGTGGCAGAATATGCCGCCGGATGGCACATCAATTCCGCCCTCCCCGGCGAGCCGGGAAATGTGGTGCTGTCGGGGCATCACAACATCAAAGGCGAGGTGTTCCGCTATATTGTCGATTTGAATATCGGCGACACCATCACCCTGGTTGCTGATGGTCGCCCGTATGAATACAAAGTCACCGACAACTTTATCGTGAAAGATCGGGGTGAGCCGCCCGAAGTGCGCCGCCAAAACGCGCAATGGATCGGGCAGAATTTCGACGGGCAACGCCTCACATTGGTGACATGCTGGCCGTACACCGACAACAGCCACCGCGTCATCGTCATTGCCGAGCCGGTCATTCCATCCATCGAATCTTAATTTATGCCCCCATATTTTTACAATATCTTTTGTAAAAACTCTGCGGAGTTGGAAGAATCGTTCTTCTGTTGTAAAATACCGCCACGAAAAAAATGAGGCTGTAAATTATGTTTTTCTGGCAAAAACCGAAACGAACATCTGATATATTATGGCTCGATTTGGGCGACTTGGGTGATTTGGTTCACCCGAATGGACCCCACGAGCAATGGCAGGATCACGGGTTGGGGCTGCTGCGCACCATTATGCACCAAAATGGCGTGCTGACCGACATTGCCTCCACACGGCAATTGACCCACTGGAAACAGTTGTACCCTCAAGTGCGGGGATACAAAATCCTGCTGATGAATGTTCGGAGCTACACATTTCCGGCGGCACAGAAAGCCGCGCGCATTTTTAAGGAAGTGAATCCCGACAGCAGCATCATTGTGGGGGGAATGCACGCGACGGTCGCGGCGAGTGAACTGATGGAAATTGAGGAAATTGACCATATTGTGCAGGGACCGGGCGAAAATATCATTCTGGATATTGTGCGCGACCCCGCCGCCTTTGAGCGGCTCACAGTCGCCACCGGCGCAAAAAGCATGGCAGATTGGCCCCAAATTGACCGCACGCTGTGGCCGCAACCACACCGCCGATTGCGCAAAAAATTCAATTACCCTCTGGAACCGGAATGCGGTTGGGGTCCCGCCCCCGTCGCCACCATCATCACCAGCCGGGTATGCCCGTGGCAATGCGCCTTTTGCAACGAAAATTCATACATTCCCAACATGGGGCGTCGTCCGGTAGAAATGGTGATTGATGAACTGAATTATCTCGACCGTAAATTTGGGGTGGGGTCAATTGTTATCCACGATTCGATGTTTTTCCAAAACCCAAAATGGCTGGAAGAATGGATTGAAAAATACCCGCGCAAAGCGAACAAGCCGTGGCGTTATTGGGCTGCCGGGCGCTCAGACACCATTCGGCAGTGGCCCGAACTGTTCACCGCGCTGGTGAAAGAAACCAACTGGGATACCATTTCCATCGGATTTGAAAGTGGCAGCGACCGAACGCTGCGCCTGCTGAACAAAGAATGCACGGAAGAAGACAACTATTTCGCCATTGAATTGATTAATCAGTTGGGCGAAGAAATGGAACGTGCAGGACGCAAGCCGCCGATGTTCTGGGCGAACATCATGCTCGGTATTCCCGGCGAAACCCACGAAGATGCCTTCAAAACCATTCGCATGCTCAAATCTATGAAATATGTGTTCCCGTCGATTTCATATTATGCCCCCTACCCCGGTTCGGCGTTGGGCTACCAGCTGATTGCGGAAGGGAAAAGCATGATGTCGAAAGACAATTATCACCGCTTCCCCGGCGATGAAAAAGTGAAAGGCGTGGATTATCAATTTTACCGCGAACTGCTGGCGGGCAAATATGATGGCGACGTGAACAAAGGGTTGGCAGACTATCAGGCACGGCACAAATCGGGCATTTTCTCGGAGGCGTTGGTAAAAGCATGAGCAGTTTTAGCAATCCCCACTATATGTATTTGTTTAAAATGAAAGATGGAAAGCAAAAACTGGCATATGGTCACACCCCGGAAGATGCGCTGGAGATTTTGAACGTCCGGCTGACGGAAGAAGAAATGGCGGATATCATCCGCGACGATTACATAAAAATTTCGCAACGCAAATTGCAGAAGTATGTTCACAACCTCGGTTGACCCGGTATCATATATCCATGGGTCTTCAGGAATTCGCGGGGTTACCCCGAAATAAATTTCAGGGCTAAAAACAAAAGCCGACTTCAAGTCGGCTTGAGCTATCAGCTTGAACTTTAGTTCAAAGCAGAATGACCGCAACTTCGTCTACCCCCTGAATTCCCGTTGAGCCATATCCATTAGCGTAAAATCGGTGTCGGTGAAAAATATTTTGGGGGCAGATGATGGCATTGTTTCTAAAGAAATCACTTAAAACACGGCTGAAGCGGCTTGCAGCGGGGGAAACCTTGCGCTCCCATCGCACGCTGGACGGCGAAAAAAGCTACCGTTTGCACACGCTGACGGGAGTTTCGGAGCCGGTGGGAGAACAAATTGTGCGCGCGCTGGAACGCGGCGGATTCATCGCCAGCAACCAGAAGTTTCCGGTGGCGACATTCTATCTCACCCCGAAAGGGGCGGAGATGATAGAGGATTTTTAACAGAGAAAAAAATAGAACACGGATGACGCAGATAAAACTGATTTTCACTGATTTTAAAAATTACCCGTGGAAATCTGTAACATCCGTGTCATCTGTGTTTCGATTTTCAAAACTGTCTAGCAGGTGGATTTAAGAATCAAAAAGTTTTCAGTACCCACTGCCCTGCACCGATAGCCACACTCCCCGCAAAAATCATCACCAGCAAAAATGTATAATCCGGCGATTCCGGTTGCACGCTGTCCGTTTCTGCTTTTTTCAGCGCGCGGGTCAGCGTTTTGAAAGACTGCCCGCCACCAATGAGACTGTACATTGCCAGCACCAGCGCCGCCGCCCCGCCGATGCCCAATCCCACGCCAAAGATGTGCCACGACCATTCTCCCATTGAACGCACACCCAACGCCACCAGCGCCATCAGCCCTGTTTCAGTGAGCAGTGCGAACGCCAGAAAACGCCTGAGTTTGCGCCATTCATTTTTCCAGTTCATGGATTTTATTATCGCATCATGGTTTCAACAGAAACTTTCGCCAGTGTCGGCACATGCAGTACCATATTGGCATAGCTGGCATTCGCCATAGGGCACGAACATTCGCCATTGCGGATGCTGCGCCGCATCGCCGCCATTTCATCGCTGCGCCAAATGGGGCGCAGGTCGTACCCTGTTTCGCGGAGGTTGCCCACGCCCTCCGCACGGATGCAACAGCTCCACACGTCGCCATTGGGAGCGATTTGGCAGCTTGCCCAACCGGCATAACACGGAATCACCTGCCGGTGTTCAAACAGGGTTTGTTTTGCCAATTGATAGTATTGCGCGCGGAAAGATTGTGTCAATTTTGCCAGCCCTTTTACGGGTTATGATTAAAAAAAGGGCCGGCAAGATAATAAACATAGGGTCGGTAATAGG
>CAYZQQ010000400.1:0-3543 GCA_964480075.1 uncultured Anaerolineaceae bacterium | reverse complement strand
CAGCGCCCACGGCGCAAGCGTCACCAGCCACATGCCCGTATTTTTCAGATGGTGTACCACCGTCACCCGCGCCGATGTTTCGTCCAGCACAATTTCCATTGTTTTTTGAACGCCGGTGGTTGGTTCGGGTGGCTGCATAACTCGTATCCCGCCGGAAATCGGTTCAGCTGCAACCGGCTGATTGTCGGGAAAATAGGTGCGCGGATGTGCTTCGGGGGCATGCCACAACCGATGTCCGCCATAAACGTGCCATTCATCATCGCCGGCGCGCCCCATCATTTCCGGAAACTCTTTGAAAACATTCTTGCCCCCAACGAATCCCAAACGAATAATGCGCGGTCCTACGTCACCGGTGACAACCACTTCTACCGTCCCGTTGGTCAATTTGTAGCATGTTTCCCAACCGCCATACGCCATTTTTTGCATTGATTTCTCCTTTTGGAAAATGCTCAACCGACCGTACCATACCCAATACCCGCCAAAGTGTCAAAGATAGTAACCGGCTGTTATTTCCGCGGTATCACAAAAAAATGGCCCCCCATACATTATGTTCCTTGAAAACGGGTACGGTCAAAATGATTCGAAACCACCTTCATCATACGCCTATCATTTAACATAACAATTGGACGAATGCCAAAATTTATGATACACTGTGAGCCGCAAAGTATCCTAACTTTGAGATGAAAGAGAGGCGTTTATGAGCATTTCAACATCTCTACCATGGGTTGTGTTATTTTATTTAAACGATGATGGCGCAACACTGCGACGACTGGCAGAAATTGGTTCGTCCCCGCAGATACAATGGGTGGTGCAACAAAATATTGATGGAACCGCCGCCCGTTACCGCCTGCCCGCCGAAGCGACATCTGCTCCCGAACCGCAAGAGACCGTCCCATGTGCCGACCCCGGTAACCCCGTGATGCTGGTGGATTTTTTGCAATGGGCGCAAGAAACCATTGAAGCCTCTCGTGTCGCGCTGGTTTGCCAAGCCGGCGCACTTAAAGGATTGGTTCCCATACCGAAAACGCGGTTGCCAATCTGTGAGATTGAGCAAATGAGGCAAGTGTTTTCTCAAAGTTTACAAAACTCCGGGCGCAGTCACATTGATATACTTTTGTTTCTGTCGCCGCCCAGCCAATTTATTGAAGTGGCAGACCAATTGGCAGACGTTGTTACCTGTCTGGTTGGCGCGCAGACCAATGATGCGTCACCGGCAGATATTGGCGTAGTGGCGAACCGTTGGCAACAGGTAGCCGCCGCAAGCAGCAAACCACTCTCGCCGAGCCAACTGGCGGCACACGCCGTTGATGCTTCGCCAGCATGGTCTGCCATTAAACTCAGTAAACTAAATAGCGTTACTCGCGCTTTTGACGCGCTAACGATGGCTCTGCTGCAATCGCTGGGCGATGATATTATTTGGCGCGTTGTGTGGAACGATGAGCGGCAAGAAATCTTCCCTGCGCTGCCTGCCGTCGCAAAATACCGGCAAGCAACGCTTGATTTGGTTGGATGGCTAAAATTTGTGCAATTGCAATTGGCAACTGCCGCTCGCAATGCCATCCCGCAGTGGTATGTTAAAAAAATAAAGAAAACCACGGGGGCGGTTCACGCAGATTTACGCCGCATTGGACGGCACACCACTGACCCCGATTCGCTGGAAACCGCATTAACCGAAAATTTGCACGTGTTCCCCGAATGGCTGGCTACCGATTTCCACATCATCCAGAGCCAGCGACAGCGCGCCGTCAGTCTCGCGGACATGGCGGGGCACATTCTCACGCTATTACATCCATCAAACGGGTTGATATATGCTCATACCAACCCAAACGCCCACCGGCATGGATTATCCCTTTTTCTGCCGCCCGATATTGACCGGCTCACTGAAACAGGATATTTGAATCTGGGTTTCTGCCGGCGCACCCATTGGACATCACTTTTGGGAGCCATTAACCTTATTGCCAAACACCCCCGCGCGCTGTGGCGATTGTCCAGTTCACTGTTGACCACCGCCGGCAGTACGGTGCGCGAAGATTTACTGCGAAGACTCATCGGTTCCGAATCGGTGATGGTGGGTTTCCGCGAGCAATTTCAAGCGCTGGCAAATCCTGCAAAACTCACGCTGACGCTGGAGCCTCAATCAGACGCGCAGACCGATGACCCCATCAATGCCACAAATACCTACCGTCTGCGGCTGGAATCGCCGGAAACGGGCGCGACCGTGCTGGAACAACACAGTCATGTCAACCCGCAAACCATCGACACCGCGCTGGACGGGTTGCAAGATTTACTGGCGCGCGGGTGGGTCAATTCGCACCGGATGGGTTATCTGGAATCGTTGGGGCGAACGTTGGGCGAAGACATCATCCAAAATTTAGCCGATAATCTACAAAAGGAATATCGCCATTTGGCGTGGCTCAGCAGCGGAAACACCACGCCGCACTTGCAATTGCAGCTTCCGCGTCAATTGATGCGCTATCCGTGGGAACTACTGCACGATGGGGTTGGATTGCTGTTGGAACGATATGCGCTGGGGCGGCAGGTTTTTTCCGATACAGCTATGACCAAACCAAAACCGTTGCGCCCCAGTGGCGGCATTCGCGCGCTCATCATCGGCGACCCGTTGCTGGACGAAGAATTTCGCACGGAAGCCGCCGCCGATGGCAAATTGTGGCAGCAACTTCCCGGCGCGGCGGAAGAAGCCCGGCAGGTTGCCGCTGTTTTTTGTCGATTGAGCGATATATTCGGCAGTTCCATCAGCTTTCATCCCAACCGCGACACCCATATCCACAGCGCTATCACGTGCCTGCAATTCCGCGAACTGCTGCGCAATGGCGATTATGACATTATCCATTTTGCGGGACATGCCCTGTTTGATGCAGACAACCCCGAACAGAGCGCGTGGCTTTTTAGCGATGGCCCGCTGTGGGCGCAGGAAATTCACAACACGCTGGCGCGGGCGAAACGGTCGCCGTGGCTGGTATATGCCAACGCCTGCGAAGCCGCTATGGAAGGCAATGCCCCCGTCAGCCGCTATCAAGGCGATGTTTTTGGGTTGGCGACGGCATTCATTCAACAGGGAATCGCCGCCTATATCGCCCCCCTGTGGCGCATTAACGACACGCTGGCAGCACAAATGGCAATTGATTTTTACCACGCGCTGCTGCTCGATTCCACCAGCTTGGGGGAGGCATTACGGTTTGCGCGACTGGAAGCGAAACAGCAAGCCACCGGCGTGAAAAAAAATCTCGCCGATGCGCCGCCGTTGCCCGCCGAAATTGGATTGGGGTGGGCAAGCATGGTACTCTACGGCGACCCAACCGCTCGCCTGTTTGATACGTTATGGACGCCGCATCATTTGTCCGCCACAGCTGTTTCTACCGCCCTGCCTCAGCGCGCCACCCTGCCGCGCCGCCCGCAATTGCATCGCCCGCAACACATTCTGCAAGCCTCCATAGAGGAAACGCTGGCGCTGGTTTCCGTTCAATGTGTTAGCAACTAACTTTGCCGTCGTTGATTTGCCGGATGCGGACGGACCATCGATCG
>CAYZQQ010000399.1:0-3547 GCA_964480075.1 uncultured Anaerolineaceae bacterium | reverse complement strand
TGTCAATGGCCGAAATGTCAGCTTCAGCGGTATCGGCGATGATAGCGCCCGCCGAAACATATTCGATGCTGCGTTGTCGGGTTTCATTTTCCAGCCATTGCCCAAACGCAGCCATCGCGGCGGGTGACGATTCAGACAGCATTTCGGTGAGCGGGGGGAGAGCGAGCCGCAGAGTTTGGACGTCGAACCCGGCAGTCTCAAATTGCGGTTTGGCAGTGTGCAAAAAATCGGCGGCACGGGCAATAGCATCGGCATCAGTGGGGGATGCCGGTTGGGTGAAGGCGGTGATGGCGCGTATTTTCATCGGTTCCCTCCGTGAATGTTAATCGTGAGGGGTTGAGTATATAATAAAAGTGCGGAAAAATAAAGAATAAAAAAGGCGGCTTAACCGAGCCGCCTTTTGGACGTCTGAAGGTTATTTTTCTTTTTGGCGCGGTAACGCCCGTGACCCGACTGCCAAATAGGTGTACCCGTTGTTTACCAAATCCAAAAAATCAGACAACATCCGCCGCCCGTCAATGATGAGATACGGCGGTTGAACCGTTTGGCTGATGGTGGAGGATAATCCGCGGAATTCTTCCCAGTCGGTGGTAATGAATAGTGCCTCTGTCCCTTCAATGGCTTCTTGGGCGCTGTTGTGATAGCTGATTTTTTCAAATAAGTTGTTATTTTTGGGGTTGAAATAAAGTTTGGCTTCTTCGGTCGCCAGCGGGTCATACGCGCGGATGGCTTTCACGCCGCGTCCCAGCAGCGCTTCTACCACTTTTAACGCCGATGAATCACGCATGTCGTTGGTTCGCTTTTTAAATGCCAGTCCCAGCAGTGCTACCGTTTTATTGTTAAAATTGAACCCGGCTTCGTTTACCGCGCGGTCAATCAAATAGGTTTTTTGAAATTCGTTAATCTCAAAGACTTCTTTCAGCAGGGCATACGGCTGGTTTTGGCGGCGTAACTGGTATATCAGCGATTGAATATCTTTGCCGAAACAACTGCCGCCCGCACCGTTGCTGACATACGATCCCCACGTGCTGATGCGGCTGTCGGCGGTGACACCCCGTTTTAGGTCTTCCATGCGAATGTTGCCGAACGTTTCGCCCAGCCGCGCACCAATGCCATTCCAGAATGAAATGTAGGTGAGCAGCAGGGTGTTCGCCACATATTTGATGGATTCGGCGGTTTCGGGGGTTGTTTCAATATATTTGATGCGCACATGGTTGACGAACGGCACATAAACGTGCCGCAAAATGGAAAAATCGGCTTCGCTGTCCGCGCCGATGACCACCCGGTCGGGGCGGCGCGAACCTTCGACGGCGTTGCCCTCCGGCAGAAATTCCGGGTTGGATGCCACACCGAAATTCTGCACATTGTGCTCATCCATAATGCGCTGCAAATAGCGGGCGGTTCCCACTGGCACCGTGCTTTTGTTCACCAGTACCACTTGCCGCTGGTCGGCACGAGCGGCAAGTTTTTCCGCCAAATGATGCGCTGCGTTGGTGTACGCCGTCAAATCGGTGGAGCCATCCAGCTTCGGCGGGGTGGGTAGACACAAAAAAATCGCTTCGGCACCTTCCAGAATATCATCAACCGAATCGGTAAAAAAGAGGTAGCGGTTCAGCGTATCTTTGATGACGTTGGCAAGCCCCGGCTCGTTGACATACCGTTCAATTTGGGTGCGGTCGCCGCTGCTGTATGCGGCAATTTTAGTTTTATCAATATCGTAGGCGTACACATAGTGTCCGGTTTCGGCGAGCACGGCAGCGTGGGTCAGCCCCACAAAGCCCGTTCCGGCAACAATTATTTTCATTTTTTGGAGATCCTTTCTGAATTTGGTTCTGAATTTTCCCGGCGCATTTTTTGTAAGGGCGGCTTGCAAGCCGCCCCTACTACTTTTGTTTCCAACCGTTATTATATCCAAAATTGCGGTGAATGCCTATAATGGATTCTGCGTAATTTCGCGGGCGGCGCGCCGACCGATTTCCACGGCGTAATTTGTGCCGCGGTCCCATGGGTAAATTTGGCTCATGCTCGCCCAATAAAGCCCCGGAATCGGTGTTTTGAGCGGCGGGATGTTCCGGCTGTGGTTCAGGGGCGGCACGGGTTGGGCATAATTTTCTTTGAACACCCAACTTTCGCGCACCCAACTTTCATCAAATTGCGGATTGAACCGTTTGAGCGCGGGCATAAATAGCGACAGCAATTCTTCTTTTTTCATGCTGAAATAATGGTGGCTCGGCTCCAAATAATCACCGCAGTATACAATATGGTCGCCGGCATAATGTTCGCGGTCAATAAAATTGGTGTGCTCCACCAGCGCTAAAAAAGGGAAGTTGGCGGTTTTGGGTAAATTTATCCAATAATGTTTATCGGTAAGTGGGTGTTTCAGCGACAGCACCAGCACAATCGCGCCCATTGATTTGAGGGTGTGCAACTGTGTCAGATATGCTTCGGGCAGGTTTTCCGTCATTTTCCCCATTAAGTGCGGCGAAACGGTCGCCAGCACCCGGTCGAAAATCTCCGTGCCGTTGGGGGTGGTGATAGCAACTTTGTTGCCCGGCTGATGGGCGATGGACTGCACCGGCGTGGCGTAGCGAATCTCACCACCGCGTACCGCCACTGCGTCGGCGAGCGATTGGTTGAGCGCCTGAAACCCGCCTTTAAAGTACCCGAGTTTCACACTGCGTTTGTGCAGCCGCGCCCACATCCATGCCATATTCACATCGCGGTAATATTTGCCAAATTTGCCAATGAGCAGCGGTTCCCACAGCACGCGGTAGGTTTCTTCGCCCATTGTTTTAATGAGCCAATCGTGTGCCGTTTCTTTTTCCAATGCCTGCCAATTGCCGCTCAATCGCAGGTACACGCCGGTTAGGGCGTACCGCAGTTTGGCTATCGGCGAAATGGGCAGCAGCAGATTTCGCCACAGGGGGGTGGCGGGGTACAGTTTATCATCAATAAAAAGGGAGGTGATGGGTTCGGGGAAAAAGAGGCTTTCAGATAGCCCCAACTCGTTTATCAGCCCGATAACATTTTCATCGGTTTGAAACCAGTGGTGGTAAAAGCGTTCCAGCTCCCAATCCCAGCGAGGGTCTTTAAACCCCGAAGCCAGCCCGCCGGGGCGGTTGGATGCCTCAAAAATGGTGACGGTGTGCCCGGCGGCGGTTAAATCGAATGCGGCGCTCAATCCGGAGATTCCTGCGCCCACAATACCTATTTTCATATAAAACTATCCTTGCGTTTGCGAGAGTTGTGTGCCGCTTTGGGCACTTTCTGCGGCTTGGGTGAACTCGTGCCAGCTCATACTTTCTTTGGTCATATACCAGAATCCCAACAGCGTGATGGGCAGCCACAGCGCGGCGTGCAACACCAGCGTGTAGCCGGTGGCAATTACCGGAGCAATCCCGAACACTTTTAGCACTTCAATACCGGGACCATCAAATGTGCCGATATAGCCCGGTGCGGAAGGCAGCGTGGTGGCTAAATTTACCACCCCGTTCATCAGCATCAGCGCGAAAAAACTGACGGTGAAATTGAAGGCGTGCATCACAAA
>CAYZQQ010000398.1:0-3555 GCA_964480075.1 uncultured Anaerolineaceae bacterium | reverse complement strand
CGAATATTCAAATTATACCCTTTATTACGCACCATTTCTACTGCAAAAGTCGAGTCATGGTAACAAATGCTCCTAGTGTATACGATATTCAGGGAACATCTGTACATGTCGGTGGGCAAATCGGAGAAGGGTTGACTCCTGGTATGGAATGGGTAGGGTTCAAAAATAAGGAAGGGAAAATTTATCAAGGTGTAAACCTGATGGGAAGTGCTGCATTATTTGGACATTGGCCAGGAGAATTCCACGGTACTCTTGAACGAGATACAATAATGGGTTTACCAAATCTTTTTACTGGCAAGTGGATATCTTTTTCAGGACGCTTCGACTCGATTTTTTATCAGGAGACAACTTATGAATTCAACTACAATAGATAGTATTATAACAATTTTGGGCATTATTTTTTTGGGTGTGATTGGAATTTTAGGAACTTTTTACCCAATAAAAATATCAAAGTTAATTATCTTAGGTCCAAGATTGATATTCCCAGACATCTTTGGGGAAGAAAATATCCCCGAACAAGCTTTGCGTGCTATTGAGTTGATTGATGACTCCGAAGAATATGCGGCTGAATTTGGATGCCAATTGATATTTATTAGAATTTTGGGAATAGTATCATTGGTAATGTTTTGTGGGATAATCACAACGTACATTTCTTCTATGATAACACGTTAAAATACTTCCACAGCGACCACCTCGGCAGCGCAGCCTTAACAACCAACGTCAGCGGCGCAATCGCCCACCAAATCCGATATAACCCGTATGGCAGCCAAGATATTGGAGCAGCGGCCTCGACGCCACCGACTACGACTTCACCGGCCAGCGGCTCGACGGCTTCGGCTTGCTCGACTACAACGCCCGCTATTATGACAGCACGCTGGGGCGCTTCATTTCGCCGGGCAGCGTGGTTCCCGATTACGCCAACCCGCAGGATTCGAATCGGTACAGTTATACTCAACACGGGCATAACGTAACATTTTATAGGACGCAGATTTTCACAAATAAACGCAGATAAATAAGGCAAATCAGTAGCAATTCCCGATGTGAACCGGCTGCAAAGGGGCTGATAGCACACAGATTGCACAGATTACGCTGATTTTCACCGATTTTTTACTTTTATCCGAGCTAATCCGTTTAATCTGTGTCATCGGTGTTCTATTCCGACTTGGCAACTCAAAACGTTTATCCAAAGCGGAAATTACTGACGTTGCCTCAAACGACTCGAATCTCACGAAGGATTATAAAGAGTCCCCTAAAAAAAGGGGTAAAAATGAACCCCGGAGACGCAGAGGCACAGAGAAAAATAAGGGTTGAGAGCCGGATAGCCGGCGATATAAGCGATTTTCCAAGCAAATTGGACATCAAACTCGAAAACTTTGAATTCTCCGTTTCTCTGCGCCTCTGTGGTGAAAAATTGACCTTTTTTCGGGCGAGTCTTATAAAGAATATGGGAAATTTGTTCAATTCGATGCAAAAAAACAGCGCATCTGCAATTATGCTGTGCAGTATCACAAAGTACCATTTTATGGTAGGGGCAGACTTGCGTGTCTGCCCTAATCAGGGCGAACACATAGGTTCGCTTCTACAAAAATCAGCGAATGGTAAAAAACCGTGTTGCTTTATGACGCAGTCGAGTATACCCCCCTGAATTCTGGCTGAGCCATATTTATTTACCACAACCACCACGAGCGGCAAAGGCTTGCCTCCGGCGCTGTTTTGGTTATACTGACATACAGAATTGATACCCCACAGGATGGTGTCGTATGCTTCAGCAAGAAAAAACCTACATTTCGCCGGAAAAATATCTGGCGATGGAAGAAAAGGCAGACCAAAAAAGCGAATACTTCAACGGAGAAGTTTTTATGATGGTTGGTGCGTCAGCCAATCACAATCGCATTACCGGCAATATCAATGCTTTTTTCAACACCACACTTGCCAATGCCACGTGCGAATCATTCGCCAGCGATATGCGCTTGCAGGTGAAAGCCAACGGGCTATACACCTACCCCGATGTGATGGTGGTCTGCGGCAAGCCGGAATTCGCCGCCGGGCGCAACGATACCCTCACCAACCCCATCCTGATTGTGGAAGTGTTATCGCCATCCACCAAAAATTACGACCGCGGACAGAAATTTATGCCGTACCGCGAACTTGAAACCCTGGTGGATTATGTACTGGTTGAGCAAGACCGCCCGCATGTGGAATATTTCCACCGGCAGGATGCCGGGCGCTGGCTGTTAACCGAATTCAACACCGCCGATGTCGCGTTGCCCCTCGAAGCGCTGAAACTGCAACTCCCCATCGCCCGCATTTACCAAAAAATAGACTGGCAAACCGAGTAAACACAAAAAACTCCGAGGCTCACAGAGAACTCCGAGAAAAATGATTTTTAAATGCTCTGTGCAACTCTGAATTTTCTTCGTGTTCTCTGTGTTACTTTTTGCTCGGCACACAAAATTTCACTGGAAACTATTTATGGATTTACTTTCAACCCTCAACCCCGCTCAACAACAAGCCGTATCCGCCACCGAAGGTCCCGTGTTGGTGCTGGCAGGTCCCGGTTCGGGCAAAACCCGCGTGCTGATTCACCGCGTGGGGCATTTGATTCAAGACCTGCACGTTGAACCGTGGCGCATTATAGCGGTCACGTTCACCAACAAAGCCGCCCGCGAAATGAAAGAACGGCTGGCGAAACAGGGCATTCTCACCGACGCACAACTCGGTTCGCTCACCGTGGGCACATTTCACGCCATCTGCGCGCGCATTTTGCGGGTGAATATTGAGCAAATGGGTCACTTCAGCCACGATTTTGTCATTTTCGACAGCAGCGACCAGCAAACGGTGGTCAAGAAAATTTTAAAAGAATTAAACCTCGACCCGAAACGGTATTCCCCGCAAGCGGTTCACAGTGGCATCTCCAAACGCAAAAATGAATTACAGACCGCTGCCCAAATGCGCACCGACAGCTATTGGGATGAAATTGTGCGGCGAGTGTATGAGCGGTATGAGGAAGCGCTGGAAGCCAACAACGCCCTCGACTTTGACGACCTCATCATGAAAACGCACCAACTGTTCACCACTATGCCCGCCGTGCTGGACAAATATCAGCAGCGCTACCGGCACATTATGGTGGATGAATTTCAGGACACCAACATGGCGCAGTATGAGCTGGTGAAAATGCTCTCCGAAGGTTGGCGCAATGTTTTTGTGGTGGGCGATGAGGATCAGTCAATCTACTCGTGGCGCGGCGCAGATTATCGGAATGTGATGCGTTTTAAAGAGGATTTCCCCACCACGCAGACGATTCTGCTGGAACAGAATTACCGCTCCACCGAAACGATTCTGCAAGCCGCCAGCCAGCTCATCGCCAAAAACCGCCACCGGCACGCCAAAACGCTCTTCACCGACCGCAGCAAAGGCGCGCCGATTATCCGCGTAGAAACGTACACCGGTTTTGATGAAGCCCGATTCGTGGTGCAAGAAATTGAACGGTTGCGCACAGAAGCCGACATCAACCCCGCCGACGTGGCGGTGATGTATCGCACTAATGCCCAATCG
>CAYZQQ010000397.1:0-3557 GCA_964480075.1 uncultured Anaerolineaceae bacterium | reverse complement strand
TAAAAGTCGAAACGAAAAAGAGGCGGTTGGAAATTGACCAATATTTCACAGATGGTACAGCTTATTACTTTATCGAGCAAAAAATTCGTGATGACCACGATTCGAGCAAAAAACGCGGGCAACTCGAAAACTTCGATAAAAAATTGGGGAAACTCTGCCATAGGCATACAAATTTAACAGCGATTATGTACTTTATTGATCCAACCCTCTCCAAAAACAAAACTTTTTATGCTGCAGAATTAGCTCAGTATTCAGAGTTTTACGGGATTCCAATACACTTGTTTTATGGAGAAGAGTTGTTTCACTATTTACAGCAACCTCATTTGTGGCAAGATATACAAACATGGATACAAGAATGGAAACAGGGTATCCCGGAACTCCCTGAAATCAATTTTGACGCTTCTCCGAATGATACATTTTTGGAAATACAGGCTTTGGCAAATAGATACTGGCGAAAGTTACTTTCCAACGAAACAATTTGGACAACGGGAGTTATGCAGGTATTATTCCCTCAAGGAACAACCCTAAAACTCATCCATCAAAAACTCAATAACAACCCACATATAACGTCTCAAAAACTAGCTCGAATGCTGAAGGCAAAACTTATGGAATATTATGGGGAAAGCTTATGAAACGAAGCAATTTACCATTGGACACCATTATCAAAGGCGATACCATCGAGATGATGAACCAATTGCCGGAAAATTCGGTGGATATGATTTTCGCCGACCCGCCATACAATTTGCAATTGCGGGGTGATTTGTGGCGTCCCAACATGACCAAAGTTGATGCGGTGGATGACGATTGGGATAAATTCAGCAGTTTTGAACAGTATGATGAATTTTCACGCCAATGGTTGACTGCTGCCCGCCGGGTGCTGAAAGATGCCGGCACCATTTGGGTCATCGGCTCATACCACAACATTTATCGCGTCGGCGCAATTATGCAAAATTTGGGCTTTTGGTTTTTGAATGATGTCGTCTGGATAAAAACCAACCCGATGCCCAATTTCCGCGGGGTACGGTTTACCAACGCGCACGAAACGCTCATTTGGGCGAGCAAAAAAAAGGGGGCGCGTTACACCTTCAACCATCACGCCATGAAACAATTTAATGCCGGCAAACAAATGCGCAGCGACTGGGTGCTGCCGATTGCCACCGGACGCGAACGGCTGAAGGTGGACGGCAAAAAAGCCCATTCCACCCAAAAACCGGAAGCCCTGCTCTACCGCGTCATTTTGGCATCATCCAACTCCGGCGATGTGGTACTCGACCCGTTTTTCGGCAGTGGCACCACCGGCGCGGTGGCAAAAAAGTTGCACCGCCGCTGGATTGGCATTGAGCGCGAAGAAAAATATATAGCCATTGCCAAACTGCGAATTGACGCTACCATTCCAGATCCGATTGAATCCACATTTGATGAACGCGACCAACAGCGGCGTTCCGCAAAACGATTGCCGTTTTCTCGATTACTGAAAGAGAACCTACTTGCCCCTGAACAGGTTCTATACTTTCGCAAAGATAAAAACCGTGCCGCCCGCATTAAACCGGATGGCAACCTGAAACTGAACGGGTTTGAAGGCTCGATCCATCAGCTGGGAAAACAACTTTCCAGCGGCAGTCCGTGCAACGGCTGGATACACTGGTATTTTGAAGCCTCAGACGGTTCGCTGCACCCGATTGACGAATTGCGGGAGAAGATGCGAGCAGGCGGGAAATAGAACGCAGATTGCACAGATGACACAGATTTTCACGGACAACTCTCAAAAAAACTGTGAGAATCCGTAACATCCGTATCATCTGTGTTCTATTTTTTGGCGACATGAAAATTCCGCTCACCCGCGGTGATGGCAACCGGCAGGCGATTTTCCGGCGGCGAAAGCGGGCACACCCAGCGGCTATCGTAGGCGCACGATGGATTGTATGCGAAATTAAAATCGAGCACGATGGTTTTTTCGCCCGCGCCCAAATCTGCACCTTTGATGGTGTCGTACAAATATCGCCCGCCGCCGTATATTTCTGTGCCGGATGTGGTATCTTTGAACGGCAAAAACAATCCCCCGCCATAACCTTCAATCCAAAATAATGTTAATTGAAGCGAATTTCCCGTCAGCGAAAAATCCACGCGCGCCACCGGGGTATAGCGGAATGTGCCATCGGCGGGGAGTTGCACCGTGAGCGGTTCAGCGGCGGCGATGGGCGCGAGCGTGCCCGTCACACGGAAAGCGGGGTTGTATGGAAAATACGGCAATCCGGCAAAGGGTTTGCGCTGTTCGGCGGTGAGGGGGCTTTGCGGATGCGCGGCAAACAAGCGGTCTTTTTCCGCACAAAAATGCCGCCACGCCGCTTCGGAGTCGGTGACAGACAAACGGCGCACGTCGGCATACAGTTCTGCCACCGTGCGCCGCCAATGCGCCAGCGTCATTCGGTTTGGGGAAGTTGTTTGCGCCGCGATTCTATTTCACCAGCGCCACGGCTTCGATTTCCACGCGCGCGTCGAGCGGCAATGCCGCCACCTGCACTGCGCTGCGAGCGGGCGGGTTTTCGGGGAAAAATTCGGCATATACGGCATTCATCGCGCCAAATTCGCCGATGTCCTGCAAAAAGACGGTGGTTTTCAGCACAGAATCGAGTCCCGCGCCCGCCGCTTCCAGCACGGCTTGCAGGTTTTCGAGTGCGCGCTGAGTCTGCGCTTCAATGCCGCCTTCGACCATTTTGCCGGTGGCGGGGTTCAGCGGAATTTGCCCGGCGGTGAACACGAACATTCCCGCGCGGGTCGCCTGCGAATATGGACCCACGGCGGCGGGGGCTTTTTCGGTGTGGATGATGGTTTTTTGCATAAGTTTCTCCTTTAAACCCCCTCCCCATCCCTCCCCCTGACAGGGCAATGGCGTTAAGTTAAGGATTACGTAAAGCTAATTTTAGTCATCAAACGCCGAGAAACTATTATTTGAACTAAAGTTAAGGGATAAGAAATATGTTATAATTACTCGACTTTTGCAGTGGGGTAAAACGTTAAGATTTGTGGGTTTTTTGCCCCTATGGGGCTATTTTTGGGCGCACAAACCCCATCAAGCCCCGCCAGAGGCTTGCCTGAGGAAATTCGTTCCTTGCTATAGGGTGACCAGTGGGAAAAAATGTAAATTGACCCTCATTTTTAATAGTTCCGTCTGACCGTTTCCAAAGGCTATTTGTCGGTCAACACCATTACGTATCACACAACCCGGATTCTGAAGTTTGATGACAGGATAGGTTAAAAAACAAAACTCGGCGCTGTATTTGCACCAGCAAATTCCCTAACTCATACCTCTCCGTTTCAGCGATCCTTTGCTGACTTGTAAAATGGCTCTCACGGACCAGATATACTATCCAACGAGGATAATTTTGTTAATGTTCCTCTGTTTTACCATATAGGCAAAGAACGGGGTGCCTCCCGTCAATTTTATCCTACATTTATTGTATCAGAGCTACCGTATCATTGCAAGTTGACTGCAAAAGTCGAGTAATTACAAAACAATAAACTGAAAGGTAAGATTAAGAGATGAAAAAAAAGCGAAG
>CAYZQQ010000396.1:0-3559 GCA_964480075.1 uncultured Anaerolineaceae bacterium | reverse complement strand
GGTGGTTTTTCCGGCGCCATTGGCGCCGATAATGCATACAATTTCGCCCTTTTGGAGGTTGAACGTAATTCCATGCAGAGCCGTAATTTTACCATACGAAACTTGAAGATTTTTTATAGATAGCATCAGGTATCCAAATCCTTCCCCAAATAAGCTTCAATGACCAGCGGATTGTTCTGGATTTCCGCAGGTGTGCCTTCGGCAATAATTTCGCCGAAAACAAGGGTTTGAACGCGCTCGCAAAGTTCCATGACAAATTTCATGCGGTGTTCAATTAAAAAAATTGCCAAACCCAATTCGGCATGAACGTGACGGATGATGCCCATCATTTCTTGCAATTCCTCCGAGTTCATCCCGGCGGTCGGTTCGTCCAAAAATAGAATTTTTGGCTCCACGGCGAGCGCGCGCGCCATTTCTACACGGCGCAAAACACCGTAGGGCAAATTGGTAACTTTTTGGTCAGAAAATTTATCCACCCCTACCAATTGCAGCAGATGATGACTCTTTTTTTCAATAGCCGCTTCTTGTTTGCGGCGGGCGGGCGTACCCAGAAACGCGCCCATTAACCCGTATGAAATGTGCGAGTAGTTTGCCATATTAACGTGTTCCAGCACGGTCATATGTCGCCATAGCCGCAGGTTTTGAAAGGTGCGTCCGATGCCCATCGAGGCGATTTCATGCTGTTCCCGTCCGATGAGGTTCACCCCGTCAAGCGTTATTTCCCCTTCGGTGGGGGTGTGTACGCCGGTAATCAGGTTGAAAATGGTACTCTTTCCGGCGCCGTTCGGTCCAATTAATCCCCGTATTTGCCCGACTTCGATGGCGAGATTGTAATTGTAAACTGCGCGCAACCCGCCAAAATAATGGGTCATCTGTTTAACTTCTAATAGTGCCATTGTTCACCTCGTTCCGGTTACTCTTTTGGCGCGATGATTTCCCGCATGTTAAATTCTTTAAATGCGACCAGCCCGGTCGGGCGGAAAATCATAACCAAAATTAACAGCACCGGGATGATAATCCATTTGAATATTTCGAGGGGGCGTAAGGCTTCGCTGAGCAAATTAAAGCCAACGGCGCCGACAATTGACCCGTAAACGGAGTTCAGTCCGCCGAAATACACCATTGCCAGCACTTCCGCCAATTTTTGCAGCCCGAAGGTGGACGGGTTAACGTAACGTACGACATGGGCAAACAATCCCCCGCCGATACCCGCCCAGAATGCAGAAAACATAAAGGCGATCATTTTGGTGCGGCGGGTGTTGACCGTCATCGCGTCGGCGGCGATTTCGTCATCGCGCACGGCGTTGAGCGCTTTGCCCATAGTTGATTGCACAAAGTTGTTAATAACCCAAACGCCGATGGCAACCCAAATGAAGATGGTGGTAAAATTTGCCCAGTCGGGTTGGCTGCTGAGCCCGCGCGGTCCGCCAACCACTTCCAAGTTTTCAATGAGGCTTTTGATAATAAAAGTGAATGCCAGCGAAATAATTGCCAAGTAGTCGCCACGGGTGCGGAACGATGGGATGGCGACGATGAGTGAACCGATAGCGGCAATTACCCCCCCTAAAATAAGTGCAAATGGAAAGACAAACACGCCCCAGCTTGCAGGGAAAATGGCGGGACCAAACAGGTTATCGTTGGCAAACATAGAGACGGTGATGATAGATGCGCCATAAGCGCCCAATGCCATAAACCCGGGGTGCGAGCACGAAAATTCGCCCATATAACCGTTGATAACATTAAGACTCAAGGTTATCAAAATGGCGATGAAGGTCAGCCGCAAAATAAGGTTGCGGTAGTCGTTGATGCTGCCCCAAATTTGCAGAGAACCATACAAAAGCAACAAGTGTATCAATACCGATATGAACGTTGAGTAATGCATTAATTGCGCGGCGAGTTTGTTGCCCAGGGTGGTGGTTAAACGGGCGATGATGCCAATCGGCAGCGCGTAAATAAGGATGACATACACTAACACGCTGGGAATGAGCAGCGGCGCTTTCAACATTATCGAAAATCCAAATAAAACGGGGATTTTCCCCAGCCCAAGTAAGTATGCCAGCGACGTGCCGACAAATTGTTCCAATAATACAGCCACAAATGCGCCGACCAGCCAGCTTAACATGGATACATGGGTAAACGGTTCCCATACTTTGGCTAGCCAACTCGTTTTGATGCCGGTGGTGAGTGTGTCAGTTTTTACTGCCATCGTTTCATCCTTTTTGGTAAACAGGATTTATAGGTTAACCCATTACAACCGCAACCGGGCGCTATACGCCTCGCCAAACAGCCCATGTGGTCTGAAGGTTAGTATCAGTAAAATAATTGAATAGGCGATAAGGTCTCTGAAGGTGGATGGGAAGATTGTTGCCGTAAAAATTTCGATAAATCCGAGCAGGAATCCGGCGAATGCGGCGCCCAGAATTGACCCGCGCCCGCCTAAAATAGCGGCGACAAACGCTTTCCAGCCGATGAGAACGCCCATATACGGGTCTAAAATGGGGTACGCCACGCCATACAAAATACCGGCGGCGGCAGCTAGCGCCGACCCCAGCCCGAACGTGAGCGCGGCAATGGTGTCGATGGGAACGCCCATCAAGGGGATGATGGCGGCATCGTATGCCATAGCGCGCATTGCCATACCCCATTTGGTTTTGGTGATGAATAAATGCAAAATGAGCATCAGGAACAGCGCCACGCCCACAATCATAATCTTTTTGTTGGTAATATTCACTCCGCCGATGGTGTAGGTGGTCGTTTCAATGAGGGAGGGGAAACTCAATCGTTGTGCGCCCAGCAACGCCAGGTTTCCGGTTTCTAAAATAATGCCAATCATCAGCCCGGTAATAGCTGCGGAGGCGCGCGGCGCGTCTCGCAGGGGACGGTAACCGATGCGTTCCACCAGTATCCCCACAATTGAATTTAATGCCATCGCAACGATGACGGTCAGTAGCAATACGAGCCAGCTCGGTATGGCAAATGACCCGGCAACCGCCAATGAGAGCAATGCGGTTGCTACAAAGAAACCGATATATGCGCCTACCATAAAAACATCGCCGTGAGCAAAGTTAAACAGCATTAAAATGCCGTAAACCATCGAATACCCCAGTGCGATGAGCGCATAAAAACTACCCCATTGCAAGGCGTTAACCAAGTTTTGGAAGAAAGAAACCATCCGTTTACTCCCGGTTCTTGTCGAGGATAAGCGCTGCTAACGGCGCTTATCCTCGGTTGTGGTGCAAATGAAATAGCAATGGCGCGACAACTGTCGCGCCATTGTCAAACAGATGTATTACGGACAAGCTTGTTTGTAAAATTGGAATTCGCCTGCGTCGCTTATTTTTACGATGACGGCACATTTGGTGGGGTCGCCCTGGTCATCAAACGTCATATTGCCGGTGATGCCGGGGAAGTCTTTGATGCCAGCCAGTGCATCACGGATACATTGGCGGTCTTTGGCGATGTCGCCGGTGATAGTGCCGCAGTTTTGAACAGCTTGTTTCAACAGGTTCAAACTATCCCACGTGAGTGCGCCCACATCATCGGGCACATACCCGTATTT
>CAYZQQ010000395.1:0-3565 GCA_964480075.1 uncultured Anaerolineaceae bacterium | reverse complement strand
AAAGATGGGTTTAAAACGGCACAACTTTACCCAGTGCAGTTAACCCGAAGCAACCCACAATGACCACCAAAAAGAAAACCATAATTGCTAATACGAGCATTTGTTGCCGGGTCATATCGCACTCCTTTATTTCACCATAACGACATCTTTAGTTTAACATAAAAACGCCGTTTGTCAAGCAATCAATCTTCAACTGAATACCCCAATCGCCTCAACGCCACTTTTTTCTTGCGCCATTTGGGCAAAACCGATACCCGTAACTCTAAAAATACTTTCGCCGCCACCAAGTCTTCAATTTGCGGGCGTGCCATTTGCCCGATGGTTTTTAACGTTTTGCCGCCTTGCCCGATGACGATGCCTTTTTGTGAGTCGCGTTCCACAAAAAGTTTGGCAGAAATATACACCATCCCGTTTGAACGTTCTTTAAATTCCTCTACCAAAACTGCCAGCGCATGCGGCACTTCTTGCCGCAATGTTTGCAATGCCGCCTCGCGAATTATTTCTCCGGCGATGAACCGTGTTTGCTGGTCGGTGACTTGGTCGGCGGGGAAAAAACGCGGTCCCGGCGGCAGATGGGCAATGATAGTTTCGAGCAATTCGTCGCGATGGGTGCCGTCGGTTGCCGAAAGCGCCGCTGCCACATCAGGCTTAAAAAATACGGTGAACAATGCCAATCGTGGCTCGATGGCATCGGCGGCGAGCAGGTCAATCTTATTCATCCCCAAAATAACCAGCGGACGGTTTTTTTGCGCGCCGATGGTTTCTGCCACCAGTTCATCTGCGCGCGTGGGTGGCTCCGAACCGTCCACCAGCCACAAAATCACATCTGCTTCGGGGATGGTTCTGCGTGCTATGTCCACCATATATTCGCCGAATTTGTGATGCGGTTTGTGGATACCCGGCGTGTCGAAAAAAATAATTTGCGCCCGGTCAAGCGTTAAAATGCCGAGCAGTTGGTTACGGGTTGTTTGCGGTTTCGGGCTGACGATGGCGATTTTCTGCCCTAAAAAAGCGTTCAGCAGCGTGCTTTTGCCCACATTGGGTCGCCCGATAACCGCCACGTACCCACTGCGATGGTTGGCGGGCAGATTGTCATCAAACAGCAATGCATCGTCAACTGCACCGTCTGTCTCTGGGGGGATGGCATCCCAATTGAAGTTATCTATATCGGTCATCAAGCCTGCTCCATAGTTATGTTATTCGGAAGCTAAACTGAACGGGTTGAAATCGGTGTTGCGATCATAATAATCTTCATGTTCAGATGATTTTAGAAAGTTGACAATGGCATAGGTGGCGGGGGTGAAAAGAACTTCGATAGAAACTTTGAAAATATAATTGGCGACAATCAGGCTCAGCACAATTTCCGGCGGGAACACGCCGAACAGCGTGGCGGTTAAAATAAAGATAACGGTATCCACGCCTTCTCCAACCAGTGTACTGCCGATGGTGCGCATCCACAAAAATCGCCCTGCGGTGATGACTTTCATTTTTGCCAAAATGACCGAGTTGGAAAACTCGCCGGCGAAATACGCGGTGAGACTCGCCAGTACGATACCACCCGATGCCACCCCGCCCAAAATGGCGTCGTATGCGTTTTGTCCGGCGTAGGTTTGCCATGCCGATTCGCCGGGCATTTTGCCGATAACCCAGAACGTACCCGCCATCAGCAACGCCGCCCCGAACCCTGCCCAGATGATGCGGCGGGAACGTTTATAGCCATACACTTCGGTGAGAATATCCCCGAAAATATAGCTGATGGGGAAGAGCAACGTGCCGCCATCAAAAGCCAGCGGCAATCCGAAAATGCTCACGCCCCAATCAACAATTTTTGCAGCTGAAGCAATGTTGCTGATGAGCAATACTGCCACAAAGGTGGCGGCGACAAAATCATAATATTTATAACTGCGGTTGTTCATTGTGAGGTTTCTCCATAAAAAAATAACGTAAAACACACCGCGATTATAGAGAAAATGGTTCTATCGCGCAATACGATTTACGTTATTTTGAACGGCGCACTATTTGCGCATCATGCTTTCGGCGCAGTTGCCTTTACTTTATCCGAAACCTGGCTTTCGAATTGTTTGAAGTTATCATTGAACATGAAAGCCAGTTTCTTGGCTTGCAGGTCGTATGCTTTTTTATCTTTCCATGTGTGGCGGGGGTTCAATACATCGTCGGGAACGTTGGGGCAGCTTGTGGGAACATTTAAGCCGAATATCGGATCTGTTTCAATGGGGATGTCATCCAGCGCCCCTGATAGCGCGGCTTCAACCATCGCCCGGGTGTGGGCAATTTTCATTCGATTGCCGACGCCGTATGGTCCACCCGTCCAGCCGGTGTTTACCAGCCATACATTTACGTTATGCCGTTCAATTTTTTCGCCCAGCAATTTGGCATACTCTCCCGGCGGCAGCGGCAAAAACGGCGCGCCGAAACACGCGCTGAAAGTTGCTTGCGGCTCGGTGATACCTTTTTCCGTGCCCGCAACTTTGGCGGTATACCCGGAAAGGAAGTGGTACATCGCCTGCTCGCGGGTGAGTTTTGAAATCGGCGGCAACACACCGAAGGCGTCGGCGGTGAGGAATAGGACATTTTTGGGATGCCCCCCCATACCGCCGGGGTCGGCGTTGGAAATGTGAGTGATGGGGTACGCGCCGCGCGTATTTTCGGTGAGCGAGTCATCGTCCAAATCTATATGGCGGGTGATGGTATCCACCATCACATTTTCCAGCACCGTGCCGAAACGGCGGGTGGTGCTGTAAATTTCCGGCTCGGCTTCCGGCGAAAGGCGAATCATCTTGGCGTAACAGCCCCCCTCAAAATTGAAGACCCCTTTCTCGCTCCAGCCGTGTTCGTCGTCACCGATGAGGGTGCGGTCGGGCGAGGCGGACAGAGTGGTTTTGCCGGTTCCACTCAAACCGAAGAACAATGCGGTCACACCATCGTCGCCATAGTTCGCCGAGCAATGCATGGGCAACACATTTTTGAAGGGGAGAAGATAGTTCATCACCGTGAATGCGGATTTTTTGATTTCACCGGCATAGCTGGTGCCACCAATGAGAATCAGTTTCTTTTTGAAGTTGACCAGCACAAAGGCTTCGGAGTTTGTGCCGTCCACATTCCGGTCGGCGTGGAATTGCGGCGCGTCAATGATGGTAAATTCCGGCACGTGATGCGCCAATTCTTCTTCCGTGGGTCGAATGAACATATTGCGGGTGAACAGACTGTGCCAAGCATACTGGGTGATGACGCGAATGGGCAGACGATAATCCGGGTCTGCGCCGACGAACACATCCTGCACATACACATCTTTCATTTGCAAAAAGGAAGCCAAGCGGCGATGCAGTTCATCGAAGCGTTCCGGCGGGAAGGGGCGGTTCACATCCCCCCACCAGATGTGTGAATCGGAGGTCGGTTCTTTCACCAGAAATTTGTCGTTGGGAGAGCGTCCGGTGTGATGCCCGGTGCGCACCACCACCGGTCCCAAATGCGACAGAATGCCCTCGCGGCGACGAATGATTTCTTCGTACAACGCTGCCGAAGGGAGATTCCAATATACATCATT